>JADFHH010000100.1 GCA_022567275.1 Pseudomonadota bacterium
GCGAACGAATTCAACCGGTGTGGGTCGATCGCGGCCGACTTGCTTCGGGTGATGACGAGGGGGGATGGAGAGCCGATGGGTCATTTCTCCGAGAGGCGCTTGGCGTCTTCTTTGTTCAGCATCCGGTGCGTCTCGGCCAGCAGGGCCGGGATGATCTCGGCATGGGGGCTGGCGGCGAGGCAGGGGGCCAGCGCGTCCTCATCCACATCGCCCAGCGGCCGGATGCGCGGCAACAGCAGCGCACTCTCGCCTGATATTTTCAGGAAAGTCTCGGCCAACGCGCGCGCCGCGCGGCGGGTGGGCAGCAAAATGGTCCAGCGGGAAAGTTCTAATTTTTCCGGCGGCGGACCACCTTTTATGGGCAGATCACCCTCCAGAATAGCGCGTGCCAACGTCTCGAGAAACGGCGATGACGGCGCAATCGTGTAGAGCCGCGGCGCAGCCGCCGTAGCCGTCTCGCCCGCATCGTGAGCCTCACCCTCGCGCACGCCTCATACACTCCTCCGCTTGCCTGACCGCGTCAGGCGTCCCCACATGCATCCACACGCCCTCATGGCGCAGACCATGGACGCGTCCCGCCCCGATCGCCCTGTCCCACAGGATATTGAGCGAAAATTTTCCCTCCGGCGCGCCCGCGAACAGGCGTTTATGGGCGAGCGACACGCCGGTGAAGACGAAGGGCGTTTCTTTTCCCGCTGGCGGCCGGCTCAATTTTCCATCCGCGGCGAGATTAAAATCGCCCCTTCCCGCATAGCCGCGCGCATCCGTGACGGGCGCGAGCAGCAGCAGGGTGTCCATGACATCCGGGTTCCAGGTTTGCGCCATTTGCTCCAGGCAAGATTTTGCGCCCTCGATCCAGACGCAATCGGAATTGTGAATGTAAAAGGGGCTATTCCCCAGTCTGGGCAGCGCGCGTAAAACGCCGCCGCCGGTGTCGAGCAGCGCATCGCGTTCATCGGATATCTCTATGGCAGGGGATTTTCGGCCCGCGAGATGCGCTTCGATATGGTCCGCCATGTGATGCACATTGACGACCGCCCTCTTCACCCCGGCCAGCGCCAGCCGGTCGAGCACATGATCGATCAGCGCTTTGCCGTCAAGCGGCACCAGCGGTTTGGGCACAGCGCTTGTCAGGGGCCGCATGCGGACGCCGAGACCGGCGGCGAGAACCATGGCTGTATCTGGCGCGCTCATTCAGATATCGAGTGGTTTGGCGCGCATGTCCGCTGGCAGATGGGCGGCGAACCAGGCGCGCAGGCGTTCAAGCGCGGGATGCGCCAGATCGCGCTCCAGATATGCCGAAACGCGCGGGATGTGGGCGAGATAGCCGGGCTTGCCATCACGCTTCGCCAGCCGCGCGAAGATGCCGAGAATCTTGCAATTGCGCTGCGCCCCCAGCGTCGCGTAGCAGGTTGAAAAAGCTTGCCCGTCAAATCCTGAATCGCGCGCCTTCCACGCGTCACAATAGCGGGCGTATAAACGCCCTTCAAGCGCGGCTGGAATATCGCGGCGCGCATCCTGTAACAGCGACACCAGATCATAAGCCGCATGACCCGCGACCGCGTCCTGGAAATCTATCACGCCGACGCGCGCCACACCCTCTCGTTCCGGCAACCATAACAGATTGGGCGAATGATAATCGCGCAGCACCCAGGCAGAACCCTGTTTGTCCAGCATTTCAAACAGCGCACCGAAGGCGTAATCAAATTTTTCGCGGGTCTCCGCATCCGCCTCGCGCCCCCGCACCGCGGGATAAAACCAGTCGAGCAGAAGTTCCGCCTCAATTTTTAGCGCGCGGGCATCGAAGCGCGCCAGGGAGTGAACGCCGCCATCGGGCAAGGGCAGTTTGCCGGCCGGCCGGCGGGCTTGCAAGGCCACCAGCACATCGGTGGCCGCCTCGTAGAGTTCTTCCAGCGCCGGGCTGTCACCGGCTTCGTCCGCGAACACCCGATTGCCGAGATCCTCGATGATGAGAAACCCGTTAGCCAGATCATGGGCGAGAATGCCGGGTACGTTTACACCCGCTTGTTTCAGGGCCCGGGCCACCGCCACGAAGGGTTTTACATCCTCGGCCAGATGAACGAGCTGGCTGTATGATTTTCCGTCGCGAATGGGCGGACCGTCTCTTTGCGCGGGCGCATCCATCAATATGACCGTTTCGCCATCCAAATGCAGGCGTGCATAGCTGCGCGTCGAGGCATCGCCCTGCAAAAAGACCGGCCGGGCTCCGGCCCAGGGCGAGGCGGCGCAGAATTCGTACATGGCCCTGAGCCGCGCCAGTCTTTCCCGCCATTCCCCCTGCCCGGCAAGTGTCAGGGTGCGGGTGTCCTCATGCGCGCCGTCGCAGAAGGCGATGTCCAGCCGGTCGCGCGGGAGCAAATCGTCAACCCGTTCGGCCCACTCAATCAGTACGGCGCCCTCACCCAGCGCGTTGCCCAGACCGATCTCGCGCAACTCTTGCCCCCCTTCGATGCGATAACAGTCGATATGGGCGAGCGGCAGACGCCCCTCCTCATAAGTCTGCATCAGGGCGAATGTCGGGCTTGGAATTTCGCGATTTGGGTCTTCGAGCAGCGCGCTGATTACGCCGCGCGCGAATGTTGTCTTGCCAGCGCCCAGTTCGCCATTCAGGGCAATCGCATCGCCGGGCTTGAGAACCAGTGCCAGATATGAGGCAAGCCTGAAAACCGCGTCCAGTCCGGCATCCCGGAACACCCAGCAAGCGCTCATCCGGTCGCGGCCGCAGGCGGCGCGCTCTGCCCATCCGCATCGTCGCGGTCGCGATCACTGGATGGCGCAGCACTTGCCCGCGCGGCTGGCAGCCGCACCGTCACGGTGGTGCCGACGCCGGGCGCGGAGTTCAGCACCACTGTGCCGCCATGCAGCTCCACCAGTTTTTTCACGATGGTGAGGCCAAGACCGGCGCCGCGATGGCTTGAGCCGAGAGAGCGTGACTCGAAGCGGTCGAAAGCGTTTTCCTGATAGTCCTCGGGGATGCCGCGTCCGGTATCCGCCACGCTGATGGCGATAATATTGTCTTCGCGACGGCAATCGATTGCGATGCGGCCGCCGGATTCGGAAAAGCCGATTGCGTTTGACAGCAGGTTGAACAGCACCTGCGTCATGCGCCGGCCATCGGCCACGAAATCTTCGGCATCGTCTGCGATGTTTATTCTTAACTTCAGCCCGCCAAGCTTCAGACGCTCGCTCACGCCAACCACCGCCGCGTCGATCACCTCGCGCGCCCGGACCCGGCCGAGCGACAGCTCAAGGGCGCCTGCGTCGATGGTCGCCAGATCGAGAATGTCATTGATGATGGTGAGCAGCGAACCCGACGACGAGCGGATGTCATCGAGATATTCGCTCTGGCGCAAGTTCAATTCCCCGGTCACCGGGTTGGAGAGCAACTCGGCGAAACCGATGATGCTGGTGAGCGGTGTCCTGAGCTCATAGGACACATGGGAGATGAAGGCGCTCTTCAACTGGTCGGCCGCCATCAGCGCTTCGTTGCGTTCGATCAGCGCATTCTCGACCCGTTTCGAGTCGGTGATGTCAAGATATGTGAGCAGTGTCGCCCCGTCGGGAAGCGGCAGGCAGGCGAAGGCGAGAATATTGCCGTCCGGGCGGCTAACTTGCCCCTCCAGAGTTTCACGCTGATCGTCGATAGAGGTGATCGCGCGCTTGATCTCGTCCCAGCCCGCGTCTTCATCGAGCAGCGCGCTGCACCAGCCGATCACTTCGTCGATATGCGGTTCCGCGTCCAGCGCGTCTGTATCCAGTTGCCAGATATTGGCGAACACCGGATTATACAGTTTCAGCCGGCCGCCGGGGGTGAACACGGCCACGCCCTCGCGCATGTGATCGAGGGTTTCTTCCTGCACATGGATGAGCGCGTTGTAGCGGCTCTTCAGCGCCAATTGCTCGGTGATGTTCTCATACAGATAGGTGGCGCCGCCGTCCGAGGCATGATTGGCGACCACGTGGATGGTGCGCCCGTCAGGCAAATGCCAGCGGTCTTCATGCGAGGATGCGATCTCGTGGCGGCCAAGCTGTTGCTGCTTCCACTCGCGGTAATCGGCCTGCTCGGGCAGGCAGCTGCGCTGGCGCAGGGCGTCCAGCACCTCCCCGTCGCTTGGTCCCTCCGCGAGCCAGGAATCGTCAAGTTCCCACAGATCTGTGAACGCCCGATTGTAATATTGCAGCTGCTGGTCCGGCGAGAAGATGGCGACCGCCGTAGTAATGCGGTCAAGCGTGCGGGTATGTTCCTCGATATGGCGGGAGAGCGCGCTTTGCGCCGTTTCCAGTGCCGCCGCGTCGATGGCGATGCCGGCGCTCGCGGAACCGGCGGGCAGTGCAATGATATCGAATGCCCTGCGCTTGCCCGAAACGACGGCATGAATACGCTTGGCATGGGTCTCGTCCTGGCTGAGATTCCGTTCCGCCGCATTGCGCTGGTGTGTGCTGAGAAATTCAATCTGCTGTTCACAAACCTGTTGCGAAGAGGCCGCGTCCACGGCGCGCGCATAAGCGGCGTTCACCCATTCCAGACGTCCTTCGGAATCGCGAAACCAGACGGGCATGGGCAGAGCGTCAAAAAGAGATCGCTGCATAGTCATGTCGCGGCCGAGACGCGCATTTTCATCACTCAGCGCCGCCATCTCATCAAGCTCGCCGGTCATATCGCGTAGTTTCAGAACCGCGCCGCTCGACGTGGCCCGGCCAATCGCCCCAAGCCTGGCGCCGGTGGAGGTTTCGATGCGCAGGGCGAAGCCTTCGCCGGATTTGAGCAAACCGTTCATGCGCGCCTCAAGATCGCCGGCGGAGTTCGGCTCAAGCCAGCTGGAGAAGCGCGCCACATCCCCGGCCTGAGAAGGAATGCCGAGCGTTGCATCCAGTGTCGCCGCGGCCAGTTCCGGGGCGCCATCTCCATCCCAGCGCATGAGCAGTTGCGGCTCGGCGGCGATCAGGGCGTGCATCGAGGCGCGTTCATTGTCCAGTTTTTCAGTGCTTTCGCGCGCGCGCCGCTCGGCCCGCCGGGCGCGTTTCGTGGAACGTAGAAAGATGCCGCCGGCGAACGTGGCGAACAGCATGCTTCCAGCGACAATGCCAGCGATCAGGAGAGATCGCGCGTCGAAGCTGAATTGGGTGAACACATCGAGCGGCGCGGCACTGGCGGCGCGTGGAAACAGCACCGCCGTGAGTGCGATGATGCACATCCCAAATGTCAGTGAACCTCTCAGCCGCACGCCGCGAAGCATTGCCCTAGCTCCAAGCCCCTATTTGGTCTGCACGCGTCACACGCTACGCAGCAAACACCTTGTTAAAGGCGTGCATGGACCATGTCTCAACATGACGAATCATTAGCAGATTACCCGAGAAGGAACCCTCTTGTCCCATAAAGGGCGCACAAATCGGTATTTAATTTTCCTGGTTCTTACTATCTGGCGTCACCGGATATTCAGGCCGCTTCGGATTCCTCCTCCGGGTCGCGCAGCACATAGCCGCGGCCCCACACCGTCTCGATATAGTGTCTGCCGTCGATGGCGGCGGCGAGCTTTTTGCGCAGCTTGCAGATGAAAACGTCGATAATCTTCAATTCCGGCTCATCCATGCCGCCATAGAGGTGGTTCAGGAACATTTCCTTGGTCAGCGTTGTTCCCTTGCGCAGGGAAAGCAGCTCGAGCATCTGATATTCCTTGCCCGTGAGATGCACGCGCGCGCCATCGACCTCGACCGTCTTGGCGTCGAGATTGACCCGCAGCTCGCCGGTCTGAATGACCGATTGGGCATGGCCCTTGGAACGCCGCACGATGGCGTGGATTCGCGCCACCAGCTCGTCCTTGTGGAACGGCTTGGTCATATAATCATCGGCGCCGAAGCCGAGACCCCGGACCTTGTCCTCGATGCCGGCCAGACCGGACAGGATCAGAATCGGCGTCTGAACTTTTGAAACCCGCAGGGTTTTCAAGACCTCATAACCGCTCATGTCCGGCAGGTTCAGATCCAGCAGGATGATGTCATAATCATACAGCTTGCCGAGATCGACGCCTTCTTCGCCCAGATCGGTGGTGTAGACATTGAAACCGTCGGACTTCAGCATCAGCTCGATGCTTTGCGCCATTGCGCTGTCATCCTCGATAAGAAGAACCCTCATTTTCAAACCTCTTTGCCCCGGGCCCAACAGCGGGCGATTGATCCCACTCGTCCAGGCACTAGTGAACGCTGACCGGCTCTAGATCTATTTCAAAGGCGCTGGCGATCGCCGAGCCGCGGCTGTCGGTCAAACCGAGCGGCGTTCCATCCGCGCCCAGCAGGGCGTAGAAATCAAAACCCTCGGGCAGTCCCGTCAGGGCCGGGAACAGATCGCGTATCTGATCGCT
>JADFHH010000101.1 GCA_022567275.1 Pseudomonadota bacterium
TCTGGAAGCATGGCTCGCCGCTCAGCTTCCCAAAATCTCTGGCAAGTCGCCGCTGGCCGGAGCCATTCGCTATGCCCTGACACGCATGAAGCGTCTGAGGCCATATCTGGAAAACGGTTTTCTGGAGTTGGATAATAACACCGCCGAGCGATCCATGAGACCCATAGCCCTGGGCAGAAAAAATTATCTCTTCATGGGCTCCGAACGCGGCGGCAAATCAGCCGCCATCGCCTATACGCTGATCGAAACGGCAAAGCTCAACGGCGTCGATCCGCAAGCCTGGCTCACCGATACGCTGGCCCGCATCGCCGACCACAAGATTACTCGTCTTGATGAACTCATGCCGTGGAGTTACGCTCAGTCCTGAGCGTAACGGGCTTTGCTCTCCCCATTCGCGATTGACCCGGGGACGGATAGACCAGAATAGGACGCTATGGGCTCTGTCGCAAACAAGATAGCAAGGAAGATCGCCGCCCAGGGCAGGTCGAAGGTCATCGATCTGGCCGCTTGGCGTGAGGGCAAGGAGATTGTCCGCGAGGCCGGCCTTGATGACGATCGTGTCGCCCACTTGCTTTCCAAGGATTGTGACCCTTGTCTCGCCCCATACGTTTTTGGACAGAACGTGGCCTCCATTTTGAGCGAGCAGATTTCCCTAATGAAGGAGGCGAAGGGTTACGTCAAAACCGTCGGCGACGCCGAGGACGTATACATGCCGGGCGGTCCGCCGATGAGCCCGCTGACCGTCAGTTATTTCTCCATGTGGTCCCTATTCGACGTCCGGTTCGGTAGCAGCCGCGAGACTATGGGCACCTGCATTCTGCGCGCCGCCCAGGAGTTCGACTTCCCGCCCTGGCTGTCCGACATCATCAGATCGATGCAGCAGTCTCGAATGGGCTTCTACGTCCATTGCGGCCGGGACGGCGAGCTGGTTCGACTACGAGAGGTCGGCACGCAGGAGACCATAACCTGCCGCGTTCCGGCCGGCTTTGCCGGCCGCCCGGGACAGATTTGGTTCGTGCGCCTGCTTCCCCCACCCGCTGGCTCGTACAGCCACCATATCGTCTGTATTACTCCTTACGTCATTGAGTCCTATCCCGAGCAGGCTTTTGTCGACTATTTGGAGCGTGAGCTCGCGCGGATGGAGGCCAAGAAGACGCTGAAAACGGACGATCATCACGGTCATCTTTTGAAATATGGCCCTCATTCCAACCATTGGAACGAGTACATCCTGTGCGCCTATACCGGCCATCAACACGAGGCGGTTTTCTTGACCGGCATCCCCGATATCCGCGACAGTCTCCCCCACGCTGCCGACAACCAACTGGTTCAACCGGACAGTGGGATGACTCTTCATTGACCGGATTTATCTATGGGGCTTGATCGGGCGCTGAGCGTAACAGGCTATGTCCAACCACCCAGGTCGGGCAGAGCGGACGCTTACCTTTCCTCGATCTGCTCCATGCGCCGCTTCATCTTGGCGCGCGTAAAATTCCGATCCCGGTTGTTGACCGCCTTGAACTTGGAGCCATCAATCGCCACGCTGGCATCGGCAAACAGGTTAAGCTGGCGGCACAGGGCGACAAACTGAGCGCAGACTTTACGGATCGCGGGGCCGTTGTCTTTACGGAAGTTGGCAATCGTTTTGTGATCCGGCGCCAAGCGGCCCGTCAGCCACATGACCTCCACATTGCGCCCCGCTTCGCGTTCAAGCCGGCGGCTCGATTGAACCCGGTTGAGGTAGCCGTAAATATAAAGCTTCAGCAAAACCGCAGGATGATAGCCCGGTCTGCCGGTCGCCTGTGGGCAGGCCCGCTCAAAGCCAACTCCGCCCAAATCCAGCTCGTCAACAAAGACATCAATCACCCGAACCTCATTGTCCTCGCCGATCCAATCCTCCAGATATTCGGGAAATAGCGTGCTCTGTCCGCGATCCAGTCCCTCAATAAAGCGCTTCATCAAACCCTCCCGCCAAAACTGTGGGAGAATCATATCATGCATCACGTTTTGACACAGCCTGGACCCGAAGGAGACTCTCGTCAGCATTGTGTCGTCCGCGAATGCTGAGCCGCTTGAGCGCATTCAACAGGGCTGAAAGTGCATGCCCTCGCCGATTAAACGCAGGGCCTCGTCTAGCGTCACGGCCTCATAGAGGCAGAGCCACTTACCAGTGTGCCGATGGTAGGACAGGTCGAAGCAGTCCCGCGCAACGAAGTCTATACGCGCGAATGGAGCCTCGAACTCGGGTTCGATTGCATCCTCTCGATCCGAGCGATAGCGCGTGATGAACCTATACTTGTTTCCGTGCCATTTGCCATATATGGCGATTGGATAGTTAAACTCGGTCGGCTTGATCTCGGGCAGATAGCGCGGCAGCAGCACATCAGCGATCAGCTGCGCGCAGGCGGCGGTGATCGCCAGCTTTTCTTCGACTGACGGCTTTTTGCCAGTGTGCCCTTCGGCGTAGACCCACTGCCCACGCGCCATGACACATCCTCCAATCAAAATCGTCCCGGTCCAAGCATAGCCGACCAGGCGCGTTTAACCCACCTCCCAGCATCTCCAAATGAATGTCCAATTCGCAGATTTTCGAGAGGATTTTCGGAGTGTTCGTGGTCTGTTTGCCACGTAGAATTAGGCTGGAGGAAGCTGAAACTTCTCTCGTTGGCACTTAGCTGTCGGAATCTGACCCGCCGATTTACGACCGCTGTCAGGGGTAGACCTGCCATTGGATGCTGGTTCGGCCGCTATACGCTCAGGAACTGCCGCTTCGGGTGCCTGGCATTTTCGGCTCAAATTGACCCATAGCGGACTCAGGCTCTTACCGAATTTTTATCATTGAACGAACGACATCGCCCACCGGACTTGTGCACGAACCATTCAGTAATCGTTGGTTGGGGCCTACAGAACGCTGCTCCGGTCAGGGATCACCCTCAATGTTCTGGCTCGCCGATTGGCTGAGTGAAATTATCTTTTTCGGCACAATACCTTCTATACGTTGTTCGGACGTTGTGTGCGGGGTGGGGGCAAAATGTTTTTGCCGAAAAACGCGGAAAAAATACCGAGTGGCGTCTGGGCGCTTGGGTTCGTCAGCCTGTTTATGGATGCTTCATCGGAGTTGGTGCATAGCCTGCTGCCGGCGCTGTTTGTCTCACTTGGCATAAGCATGGTCGTCGTCGGTTTTATTGAAGGCGTGGCCGAGGCCACAGCTTCGATCACCAAGCTCTTTTCCGGAGCGCTGAGTGACTGGCTTGGCAAGCGAAAGATCCTGGCGGTGATTGGGTATGGCCTGGCGGCGATTACAAAACCACTGTTTCCCTTGGCACAGTCTGCGGACATCTTGTTTACGGCGCGTTTTATCGACCGAATTGGCAAGGGCATCAGGGGCGCGCCGCGCGATGCGTTGATCGCCGACATCACGCCGCCCTCAATTCGGGGCGCGGCCTATGGCTTGCGACAGTCGATGGACGCGGCGGGCGCATTCATAGGTCCGCTTCTGGCGATCGCCCTGATGGCCTTGCTGTCGGACAATATAAGCCTTGTCCTGTGGTTTGCCCTGATCCCTGCGGTGCTCTGCATGGCGTTTCTCCTCTTCGGCGTCGAAGAGCCAGACGCTATTCCGGCCGCTAGGGACAAGGGCGGCAAACGCGTGTTGCCCTTGCATCGCGATGAGCTTGCGCAGATGAGTGCCAGTTACTGGGTTATCGTTGCGATTGGGGCTTTGTTAGCATTGGCGCGCTTCAGCGTGGCATTTCTCGCCCTGCGTGCAATCGATCTAGGGCTACCGATCGGGCTGTCACCTTTCGTGCTGGTGCTAGTGATGGTTGTCTTCTCGCTGTCCTCCTATCCGGTGGGGATGCTGGCTGACCGCATGGACCGGGGCATATTATTAGCACTTGGCTTCGTCTCGCTCATCATCGCCGAATTGTTGCTGGCCAACGCTTCGGCATATGTGCTGGCAATGGCTGGGGTTGCGGTCTGGGGCGTTCATCTGGGGCTCACGCAAGGGCTGCTGTCGGCCTTGGTGGCGGACAGCGCGCCGGATCATCTGCGCGGCACGGCGTTTGGCATTTATAATCTCGTCAACGGCATAGCGCTTTTGTTTGCAAGTCTCGTTGCTGGTGTGGTGTGGCAAGTGCTCGGCGCATCAATGACCTTTTATGTGGGCGCTGCCTTTGCTGGGGCTGCCCTTCTCTTTTTGCTTGTTTCCTTCCGCTCACGGCATTGGGTCTGAACACAACCCAGAATGTCCGTTGTTGGCAGTGCGCCCCGAAGGCGCGGATCACCAGTGGAGGAGGGTTCCACACGGATAGTTGTCGATAGATCCGGTAGCTGACGAGCGGCTTGGTCGGGTAACTGGCCGGGCTGAAGCCTCGTGACAAAAGCCTGCCCTCGCGGAGGCGGGGGTCGCCTTGGGCGGCTGAGCGATCCGGCGGGCCGTAATACGAGTGAAGCCTGAGCAGGCCTCGAAAGTGACAATGCGGATGCCGACCCTCCTGCCATTTGGGGAAGGCTGCATGAGCGGGGAAGTAATCGACATGAGCACCCGTTCGATCCGCCGGGGTAGTGGGCACGGCACGTCGGAAAGGTGATGCGGGTAATCGGGGGAGACCCGCTTTGGTCGGAGATCGCAACTCCGATGTCGTGGAAGGCACGGCAGGCCTGGCGGGAGTCGGACAGGGTCGTACGAGCGTTGATGCTGGGTAATGCCGGCGGAGCAAAGGACCCTGACTTCTGGCATGCTTGGGAAGATGCAAAGGGTCGGTGATTGGCGATGAGCCTGACAACACCGTTGAGATTCGGAAGCGTCCGAACAAGCTCTGTCGCAAGGCGAAGGTGTGTACGTGCCACGGTGTCGTCGCGAGACACCAGCCCGAATTGGCCGTCCACCGTGTGCCTTGCGATGAAGCCGGTCGGAAAGCCGGATGCGGGAAATCCGCACGTCCGGTTTGATGAGCGGGGAGGGGAAACGGAGCTACGGCGCGGACTGAGGCACCAGCAACTGGCGAAAGCCGCCGGTAACAGCTACTCCCCGTCGCCTAAACGCAACCGCGTCTCTCCTCGACTCTACCATTTCTGCCGGTCGCCGATCTGTCCATGAACGACCGCTGTCAGGGGTAGACCTGCCATTGAATGCTGGTTCGGCCGCTATGCTCTCAAGAGCCGTCACTCTGGGTGCCTGGCATTTTCGGCTCAAATTGACCCATACCCGTCATTCGCGGCGTCTAAAACGTCTCTGTGGCCGCGCGAATTCCACTGCACACTGTTCTCGCATTGCTGGACCCGGATGGGGCTTAGGTTTCTTGGAACGGATAATCGTTGCGCTTCTTCTTTTCGTTCCGATGTTGCCCATTTCTGGGAGCGCGCCGTGAGACGCTCACCAGCCAGGGAACCCACTACACATATCCCGAGCCTACTCCTCTTTGGCATCCTTCAGTTCCTCTATAATTTGAACGTATTCTTCCATGTCCCGAAACTCGTGCAGTACCGCAGCCAATGCCAGATTGTCTTCTGACTACTTCAGAAGCGGACCGAAAGCGTATAGGAGCGCCTCATATCGCATTTTTGGGATTTCGCGACGCACTTCGGCGATGATTTGATCTCGTTCAACACTCTCGGACGCCAGGCGGCAGAGGACCTCTATTGCATTACCTTGTGTCCAATCATACTCGCCGAATGCAACACGACGCAGGACCGGAAGAGCAGCCTCGCGAAGATAATAGAACATCTCGAAAATTGCGAACTGGCGAGCAGCGATCCAATCGCCAAGTCCTGGAAACTGGTCAGCCAGGTTGTCAGGCGGGCTGTGCTCGCTATGGAATAGGGTAGCAAGTGTCTCGATAGCATCCGGTCCAAGGTCATCCGCAGCTGCACTAGCGCGCGAACGGAATCCGTCAGCGTCGTGGACCGAACTAGCGACCCAGCGTATCTTCTCAACACATAGCTCCGCACTAATCATGATTGGCATTAATCAAAGTGCTCAAACAGCTGCTTGTGGTCCGACGCCTTAGTCCTGGTGCCCGCTGACTACTTTCCCCTGCCGGATGGTAGACCGGCGGTGATTAGCTGGCTACGCTGACGGGTGAACATGACCCAGTGCGGCCCTGCCAGCATTGCCAAAGGAGTGTCCCGAAAAACAAGATGATGATGCCGGACCCATTGCGGTGGCTTGGAGCCATTCTCATGGCGACCTCGTTGCTGTCCACATCGACCGCCGCCTTGTCGGCCTCCGTGCGGGACCAGTTTCCCAGATCCGCGCCGAGTGTGACAGGCATGTTCGATCACGGTGCGTGGAACAAGCTTCTAACGCGTTTCGTGCGCCACGGGCCCGCCGGCATAAAACGGGTCCGCCATCGGGCCTG
>JADFHH010000102.1 GCA_022567275.1 Pseudomonadota bacterium
TTTCAACTCGCCGGCGGAGTTGATGGAGGGAAGGAGGGTGAGATGGACGAAAGCCGTATCGCCGCGCGGCAATTCGTTGCCCAGCTGGCGAATGGCCTCGAAGAAAGGCAAGCCTTCGATATCGCCGACGGTGCCGCCAATTTCGCACAGCACGAAATCAACGTCCTCATTGCCCGAGAGAATGAAGTTCTTGATCTCGTCGGTGACGTGGGGAATGACCTGCACCGTGCCGCCCAGATAATCGCCGCGGCGTTCCTTATCACATTCTGGTAGATGCGCCCAGAGGTTACATTGTCGGCCTGGGAGCACGGCACGCCGGTGAAGCGTTCATAATGCCCAAGATCGAGATCCGTCTCCGCGCCATCGTCGGTGACGAACACCTCACCATGCTGATACGGGCTCATGGTGCCGGGATCGACATTCAGATAGGGATCGAGCTTTCGCAGGCGGACGGTATATCCGCGCGCCTGCAATAGTGCGCCCAGTGCCGCTGAAGCCAGACCTTTTCCAAGTGAGGAGACCACGCCGCCGGTGATGAACAGATATCGCGCCATGGGCTTGCAGAATATACGAAGCGCGTCGTGATTCGAAGCTAAAAACGACGAGCTGCGACAATTTATTCCCAGGTTTTTTTTCGCGCTATTGAGATTGCGGCACTTGCGGTCCCGATGGCGGTTTGGGCGGCAACTGGAATCCTTCAATCGGCGAGCCTGATTGAGGCGTTTCCTGTGTGCCATCGATTGTAAATCCCTCCAATCGCGTGCCCGGTCCTGAAGCTTGCTTGGCGATGAGCGTCAACAGGATGCTGGTGCAGAAAAAGGCCGCCGCCAGCACGGCGGTCACACGGGTGAGCAGGTTGGCCGTACCGCGTCCGGTCATAAACCCGCCGACACCGCCGCCGCCGCCGCCGCCGATACCGAGTGCGCCGCCCTCGGAGCGTTGCAGCAGCACCAGACCCACAAGGGCCGCGGCCACCATCAGGTGTATGACCAAAAGTACAGTCGCCATCGTTACTTCTCAATTCACGAAGGAAGGGTGTTTACGCGGTTCGCCTTTTACAGGAGCGCTCTGGATTTGGCCAGAGCCGATACGCAAATCCCCCTTGCGCGGCGTCCGCTCCGCACTGGCCCGCCCCGGCGCCCCGTGATGGCGGATTGGGTTTGCGCAGCGGTAGCGGCATTGCCGGACCCTGAGGTTTTTTTGGTTGCTTTTTCTCAAGCTTCGCGGCCTGCGTTTTTGCTGGTTCTGGAGGCCGCAAAAGGGGCAGTTTAATTTGCGGACAGCGAAAGTAGATTTGTCCCTCGATATGCAGAAACCTTTCGATACGCGCCAATTGTTCTTCTTTGAGCGAGGTGCGTGCTGTGGCGGGGTCGCCATTCATAAGCCGTTCAATGCCGCTTTTTGTCAGTTTGGCGTGTTCATTGGCCAATTGCGTGCAGACAATGCCGGATAAGCGTTTCGCCGCCGCATCGCCATGCGCCAGCGTCGCTATGCTCAGGCCAAGAAGCGCTGTGCCAACAACTGTAGAACCGTTTGTCACTGTCTCAATTCATATTTTTGGAGAGAAAACTGAAGGGCGGTTGCGCGCAACTAACCCATAGTATGACTGGCGGCATAGACGGAGACAATAGCCCAAAAGTCATCCGCTTTGAGGCTGGCGCCGCCGACCAGCGCGCCATCCACATTGGCAACGCCCATGAGTTCGGCCGCATTGCCCGGTTTCACCGAGCCGCCATAAAGAATGCGCAGGCCTGCGGCCTCCCCCTCCCCCAGTCTGCCGGCCAACTCGGCGCGAATGTGGCTGTGCACCTCGCCGACATCCTCCAGGGTCGGCGTCAGTCCGGTGCCAATGGCCCAGACGGGCTCATAGGCAATGACGGTGTTTTCTGATGTTGCCGCGCCGGGTAGCGAGCCTGAAAGCTGTGCGCTTACCACCTTGAGCGCATCGCCCCGCTTGCGCTGGGTTTGAGTTTCGCCAATGCAAATGATGGCCGTGAGTCCTGCCCTGTAAGCGGCCTGCGCCTTGGCGCGGACATTCTCACTGGTCTCGCCATGATCGGCGCGGCGCTCGGAGTGTCCGACGATTACCGCACCCGCCCCGGCATCGGCGAGCATTTCCGCAGCTATATCGCCGGTATGCGCGCCGCTGGTTTCGGCATGACAATCCTGTCCGCCGGTCAGTATTTTGCTGCCCTCGAGTTCCGTGGATAACGCGGCGAGAAGCGTGGCCGGCGGGCAAATCATTACCTGCGCGGCGATTGTGTCATTGGCTTTCAGACGCCCGGCAAGGGTTTTCACCTCTTGCAAGGACGCGCTCAACCCGTTCATTTTCCAGTTTCCGGCGACGAGAGGGCGTGGCTGGCTCATTGTTGCAACTCCATTGAATCTGCTACGAACATTTGTATGATGCGCGCGCCTGGCAAGGCTTGACCGAATCGGGCCACATTTCAAGGCGCACAAAAGGCGAAAGTGAGAGTTACAAATTATGCTGACAGCACTGCGTAAAGCAACCGGGGGCTGGGTTGCGAAAATTTTAATTGGCTTGCTGGTGTTGAGTTTCGCGGTGTGGGGTGTCGCGGATATATTCGGCGGATATGGCCGGGGGACCGTTGCCAGTGTCGGCGACACCGAAATTTCCGCAGCCGATTATCAAAATGAATTTCAGCGCGAGCTGCGTTCGTTGAGCAATCGCCTGGGGCGCTCTCTGACCGTTGATGACGCCACCAGGATGGGACTCAACACCCAGGTGCTCATCCGCCTGATCGGCGATGCGGCGATTGAATCACAGGCAAAATCCTTAGGCCTTGGCATCACCAGCAAGGCGATTAACGCGCGGCTGATGCGCGAAGCGACTTTCAAGGACCAAAGCGGGAATTTCAGCCGTGAGATATTTTACCGGCTCCTGCAAGCCAATGGACTGAGCGAACAGGGTTTTCTGGTGCGTCAGCATCGCGCGATGATTTTAGGCCAGCTCACCGGCACGGTTTCCGCCAGCCCCCGGGTTTCCAGGGTCATGCTCAACGCCGCCAACAGGTTTAGCAATGAAACCCGGACGTTACGCTACATCACCGTGCCGTTGGCGCGGATGGGTGAGATTGGCGAACCGTCGGCGGAAAAACAACGCGATTATTACAACAGCCACAAGAGCGAATTCAGAGCGCCGGAATACCGTAAAATCGGTATGATTTCCCTTACACCGGATGCGCTGATGAAAAAGGCTAATGTCAGCGATGCCGATATCGAGCTTTATTTTGATAACAACAAGGCGCGCTTTCGCACACCGGAACGCCGCGCCGTCCTGCAAATTCCCTTCCCCGATGCGGCCACCGCCAATGCGGCATACGAGAAGTTGAAAAACGGCGCTAGTTTCATGGAAATCGCCAGGGCGCGCGGGCTTGAGAAGGATGATATCGATCTCGGGCTCGTCGCCAAGGACCGTGTGCCTGACGACGCCGTGGCTGACGCGGTGTTTGCATTGCCGCTGAACGAAATCAGCAGACCGATCAAGGGCGGACTGGCGCATGTGGTCGCCAAGGTCAGCAAAATCGAACCTGAGGTGGTCACGACGCTTGAGGATCAGCGTGAGAATATTCGTAAAATTCTGGCGGCGGAACGCGCCGCGGAAAATATTCTCGATGTCTATGACAAAATCGAGGATGAACGCGCGGGCGGGGCGACGCTGGCCGAAATTGCCAGGAAATTCCGTCTGGATTATTTGGAAATTGCCGCGATTGACCGGCGTGGACAAGATATGGACGCCCGGCCGGTCGCGGAACTTGCGCGTCAGCGCGGCGTACTGGCCGCGGCTTTCCGGGCCGATGTGGGGCTTGAAACGGACCCCGAGGAAACCGCCGACCGGGGCTATATCTGGTACGAGGTGCTGCAAGTGACGCCGCAGCGGCTGAAGCCCTTTGACGAAGCCAGGAACGATGTCTCCGTCAAGTGGCGCGAGACCGAGACACGCGCTCTTCTGTCCCGGAAAGGGCAGGAACTTGTCGACAAGCTGCGCGCCGGTGAAAAGCTGGCCGGACTGGCCGAAACTTTCGGCATCGAGGTCAAGCAAACCAAAGCGTTGAAGCGAAACGATGCAGAGGGAGGTTTGACGCGCGCGGCAATCCAGCAGGCCTTTGTTCTCAAGCAAGAGGATTATGGTTCCGCCACCGCGTCAAACGGCAAGGGCCGGGTGGTTTTTCAGGTCGTGCAATCAGCACCGCCCGGCGTGCTTAAGACAGATGAACGCCAGCAGCTTGAGCGCGCGATCATATCGCAAATAGGCGATGATCTGATCGTGCAATATATCCGCGCCCTGCGCGAGGAGTTTGGCGTGGACATCAATCAAAGCGTGTTCGATAACGCGACGTCGGGCCGCGCATTTAGCGGGGGCCGTGGAAATTCTGCTTATTAGCGCACGCGCACGGACCCGATGACAAATATATCCCAATTGTCCGGTGGCGGACGGGTGGAACCGTCTTATCGGCAGTTCGCAAAATCCTACGGCGCGGGACAACCGCAGGTCGTATGGATTCGCCTGGTGGCGGATCTCGAGACCCCGGTATCGGCGTTTCTCAAGCTGGCCGAAGGACGGCCCTACTCCTTCTTGTTCGAATCCGTCGAAGGCGGCGCGGTGCGCGGGCGCTATTCCATTATCGGCATCGACCCCGATCTCGTCTGGCGCGCGGAAGGGGATCGGGCGGAGGTGAATTCAGCGCCGCTGGATGGCGGAGACTATTCTCCTTGCGAGGGCGGCTCGCTGGCGGCGCTACGCGCCCTGCTGGAGCGCTCGCGGATCGATCTGCCCGATGAACTCCCCCCCATGGCGGCCGGCATATTCGGCTATATGGGCTATGACACGGTCCGCCTCATCGAACATCTGCCGAGCACGCATCCCGATCCCATCGGCACCCCGGACGCCATTATGATCCGCCCGACCATCATGATGGTTTTCGACGCGGTGATCGATGAAATAACCGCCGTGACGCCGGTGCGGCCGGAACATGGCGTGCCGGCGGAAAGCGCCTATAACCGGGCGGTTGAGCGCCTTCGCGAGGCGTTGCTCAGGCTCGATGCCCCCCTGCCCCATTCGGCGCGTGTCGATTCCTCTGGGGTGCCGTTTCCCGAGCCGCAATCGAATACCTCGCCGCAGGATTACATGGCGAAAGTTCGCCGCGCGAAGGACTATATCGCCGCCGGCGATATTTTTCAGGTGGTGCTCTCCCAGCGCTTTTCCGCGCCATTCACCCTGCCCCCCTTCTCGCTGTACCGGGCGCTCAGACGGGTCAACCCCTCGCCGTTTCTTTATTACCTCGATCTCGACGGGTTTTCGGTGGTCGGCTCAAGCCCGGAGATTCTGGTGCGGGCGCGCGGCGGCGAAGTGACCATCCGGCCCATCGCCGGCACTTGTCCGCGCGGGGCGACAAAGGCAGAAGACGCAAAACTCGCGGAAAAATTTCTCGACGATGAGAAAGAGCGGGCCGAACATCTGATGCTGCTCGATCTGGGGCGCAACGATGTGGGCCGCGTCGCCAAAATCGGCTCCGTGCGCGTCACCGGCAGTTTTTTCCTCGAATATTACAGCCACGTCATGCACATGGTCTCCAATGTGGTGGGCGAGCTGGACGCCAAATTCGACGCCATCGACGCCTTGATGGCCGGGTTCCCAAACTTCCGCGCGCAACACATCGCGAGAATTCAACGAAATATCGCCTTGCGAACCCAGTTGAATCTCGCGGCCGAATCCCGAAATGCTGGACTGCATGGTCGCCATCTGCGTAAAAACCTTTTTGACCGACAGCCGGGGAAAGGTCGCAAATATAAAAAACGTCATGATCAGCGTGAGGAAAACAGCGCCCCAGGCGCGGACATAAAACTCCGCGGGAATCACTTGCTTGGGATTGACCCCGCCTTGGCGCCCAACGCCCAGCCGAGTCAGCGCGTCATGCTCGCGCCGCACCGTCAGAAAGATCAGCCCGACCATCAGCAAAAATAGAAAGACCACGAAGGATAGCAGAAATAATGTAAACGATATTTTTGCGACCCAACTGTTGAGTTCCTGTTTGTAGATATTAACCAGTGCTCTGAAAGGAATAGCGAGAAAGCTCTTAAGTCTTGATATTTTCATTTTTACGCTCCATTTAGTTGGTTTATCTTATACTTCTTTATCGGTATGTTTATTTAAATACTTAAGCAGTTATTTCTGCTATTATAGAGTCATTCTTGTTAACTATAGAGAATAACAATTCTAATTGTTTATTGGTTAGCGGACTAATGTCTGTTTTAGTGTAGGCCCCAATGTCGTATATTAATTCAATT
>JADFHH010000103.1 GCA_022567275.1 Pseudomonadota bacterium
GGCGGCATCGACGCGGGCGAGAGCCCTGAACAAGCGGCGCTGCGTGAGCTGGCGGAGGAAACCGGAGCCACGCATGTGGAGGTGATCGCTCAGTGTCCACGCTGGCTGAGCTATGATCTGCCCAGCCAAGCACTTGGCATCGGCCTCAAGGGCAAATATCGCGGCCAGACGCAGAAATGGTTTGCCGTGAGGTTTCTTGGGTGTGACGGCGATTTCAATATTACTGCGCCCAGTGGCAAAAAAGCGGAGTTCGACGCGTGGAAATGGGTCACGCTGAAACAGGCATGTGAGCGCATCGTCGCCTTCAAGCGGCCGGTTTATGATGAGCTGCTGAGAGAGTTCGGCGCGCTGGCGGGTTAGAGCCCGAGCATGTCGCGAACCTGCTTCAGCCGGTCCAGTGTGTCCTGGGCCTGGTCGCGGGTTTTATCGTCATGAGCGTCGGCCACGTCTTCTTGCGCGTTTTCGATCTCCTGCGCCAGCGCTTTGTTGTCGAGGTCGGCGGCATCGATAGCCGTCTGCGCCAGCACGGTCAGACTTTCCGGGCCCACTTCAGCGAAGCCCCCGCGCACGAAAACGCGCCGCTCCTTGCCGCCGGGCAAAACCACGTCCAGCAGCCCGGGGCGCAGTGTGGCGAGCACCGGCGCATGATTGGCCAGCACCTGAAAATCGCCTTCGCTACCCGGCACTACCACGCTTTCCACGTCTTCCGAGATCAGCAAGCGTTCGGGTGAAACCAGCTCGAATGTGAACGTGTCGGCCATGCGGGTCAGGCCGCCTCGGCGGCCAGCTTCCTGGCCTTGTTGATGGCGTCGTCCATGGTGCCGACCATATAGAAGGCCTGTTCCGGCAGATGGTCGTATTCGCCCTCGCAAAGGCCCTTGAAGCCGCGGATGGTGTCGGCGAGATCGACCAGCACGCCGGGCACGCCGGTGAAAACTTCCGCCACAAAGAAGGGCTGTGACAGAAAGCGCTCGATTTTTCGCGCGCGCGCGACGGTGATCTTGTCTTCTTCCGACAACTCGTCCATGCCGAGAATGGCGATAATATCCTGCAGCGACTTGTAGCGTTGCAGGATTTCCTGCACCCGCCGGGCGATGGCGTAATGCTCTTCGCCGATGACCCGCGGCTCCAGCACACGGCTGGTCGAATCGAGCGGGTCCACCGCCGGGTAGATGCCCTTCTCGGAAATCGAGCGCGAGAGCACCGTGGTCGCGTCGAGATGGGCGAAGGAAGTGGCGGGCGCGGGGTCGGTCAGATCGTCGGCCGGCACATAAATCGCCTGCACCGAGGTAACCGAGCCTTTCGAGGTGGATGTAATACGCTCCTGAAGGTTGCCCATATCGGTGGCCAATGTCGGCTGATAGCCAACCGCCGAAGGGATGCGACCGAGCAGCGCGGAGACTTCGGAACCCGCCTGGGTAAAGCGGAAAATATTGTCGACGAAGAACAGCACGTCCTGGCCCTGGTCGCGAAAATATTCCGCCACGGTGAGGCCCGACAGGCCGACACGCGCGCGCGCGCCGGGAGGCTCGTTCATCTGGCCATAAATAAGCGCGCATTTGGAATTGCCGCCGCCGCCTTCCTCGTTCACGCCGGACTCGATCATCTCCCAATAAAGATCGTTGCCCTCACGCGTGCGCTCACCCACGCCGGCGAACACCGAATAGCCGCCATGACCTTTTGCGATATTGTTGATCAGCTCCATGATCAGCACGGTCTTGCCCACCCCGGCGCCGCCGAACAGGCCGACCTTGCCCCCCTTGGCATAGGGCGCGAGCAAATCCACCACCTTGATGCCGGTGATGAGAATTTCCGATTCCGTCGACTGCTCGACGAATGACGGCGCGGGCTGGTGAATGGAGCGTTTTATTTTTGTCTTGATGGGGCCGGCTTCGTCGACCGGCTCGCCGATCACATTCATGATGCGCCCGAGAGTCTCTTTGCCCACCGGCACCGCAATGGCGTCCCCGGTATCGGCCACGCCCTGGCCGCGCACCAGCCCTTCGGTTGCGTCCATGGCGATGGTGCGCACCGTGTTCTCACCCAGATGCTGGGCCACTTCCAGCACCAGCCGGTTGCCATGATTGTCGGTCTCCAGCGCGTTCAGGATCGCCGGCAGCTCGCCATCGAACCGCACATCGACAACGGCGCCCATGACCTGAGAGACCCGGCCAGTTTGTTTCAGCTTTTGCTTCTTCTTCGCCATAGCTTACCCTTTACGTCATCCCTGAAGCGCTTCCGCGCCGGAAACGATTTCTATCAATTCCTTGGTGATCTGCGCCTGACGCGAGCGGTTATAGAGCAGCGTCAGATCGTCGATCATATCGCCCGCATTGCGGGTCGCATTGTCCATGGCCGTCATGCGCGCGCCCTGTTCGGACGCCGCATTCTCCAGCAATCCGCGATAGATTTGCGTGGAGATATTGCGCGGCAGCAGCTCGGCCAGAATCTCGTCTTCTTCCGGCTCATACTCATAAGCGGCCTGGGGGCCTTGCGTTTCGCCGTTTTCTTGCGCGTCTGACAGCTTCGCCGGGATCAGTTGCAAGGCGGTGGGCACTTGCGTCAGGACCGACTGGAATCTTGAGAAGAACAGCGTACAGACGTCGAACTCGCCATTTTCGAACATCTCCAGCACGCGCCGGCCAATCTTGTTCGCGTCCTCGAATCCAAGTTTCTTCACACCGCGCATATCGATGAGGTCGAGTATACTGGAGGACAGATCGCGCTTGAGCATGTCCTGGCCCTTGCGCCCGATGCACAGGATTTTGACGGTTTTTCCGGCATCCAGCAGTTTTCGGACATGGGCGCGCGCTAGCCGGACGATGTTCGAGTTGAAGCCGCCGCAAAGACCGCGTTCAGAGGTCGCCACCACCAGCAGGTGAACCTTGTCGGAACCCGTACCCACAAGCAGAGGCGAGGCGCCCTCGCTCGTGCTCACCCGCTCACCCAGATTGGCCAAAACCTTGTCCATGCGCTCGGCATAGGGACGCGCAGCCAACGCTGCGTCCTGGGCGCGGCGCAATTTTGCCGCGGCAACCATTTGCATGGCCTTGGTGATTTTCTGGGTCGCCTTGACGCTGGCGATCCTGTTGCGAAGGTCCTTGAGAGTGGGCATTGCGGCGTTTCCTGAAAAATCGGTTGCGTTACGCCGTAAAGGATTTTGTGAAGGCGTTGAGCGCTTTTTTGAGCTTTTCTTCTGAACTGCCGTCGAGCTCGCCAGTGTCGCGGATGGTGTCCAGCAAGGCGGCGTGCTTGTCCTTGAGATGGCGCAGCAGCTCTGTCTCGAAGCGGCCGACGGCGGACACCGGGATATCGTCCAGATAGCCGCGCGTGCCGGCATAGATCGAGGCGACCTGTTCATCGATGGTCATCGGCGAGAACTGCGCCTGCTTCAGCAATTCCGTCAGCCGCGCACCGCGCGCCAGCATACGCTGGGTGGAAGCGTCGAGGTCGGAGCCGAACTGCGCGAAGGCGGCCATTTCACGATATTGGGCCAGCTCGCCCTTGATCGCGCCGGCCACCTGCTTCATCGCCTTCAGCTGGGCGGCGGAGCCGACGCGCGACACCGACAGGCCCACATTCACCGCCGGGCGAATGCCCTGATAGAACAAATCCGTCTCCAGGAAAATTTGACCGTCGGTGATCGAAATCACATTTGTCGGGATATAGGCGGCCACATCGTTGGCCTGGGTTTCCACCACCGGCAGAGCGGTGAGCGAGCCCGAACCATGTTTCTCGTTCAGCTTGGCCGCGCGCTCGAGCAGGCGCGAATGCAGATAGAACACGTCGCCGGGATAGGCTTCGCGTCCCGGCGGGCGGCGCAGCAGCAGCGACATTTGCCGGTAGGCGACCGCCTGCTTCGACAGATCGTCATAGGCAATCAGCGCATGCATGCCATTGTCGCGAAAAAACTCGCCCATGGCGCAGCCCGAATAGGGCGCCAGGAACTGCAACGGGGCGGGCTCCGACGCGGTCGCGGCGACGACGATGGTATATTCCATCGCGCCATTTTCCTCCAGCGTTTTCACGAACTGGGCGACGGTGGAGCGCTTCTGGCCGATAGCCACATAGATGCAATAGAGCTTCTTGCTCTCGTCATTGCTTTGGTTGATAGATTTCTGATTGAGGATGGCGTCGAGAATGATCGCCGTCTTGCCGGTTTGCCGGTCGCCGATGATGAGTTCGCGCTGGCCGCGGCCGATGGGGATCAGCGCATCGATCGCCTTCAGCCCCGTCTGCATCGGCTCATGCACGGATTTGCGCGGCAGGATGCCCGGCGCTTTGACGTCCACGCGGGCGCGTTTTTTGGTCTTGATCGGCCCCTTGCCATCGATCGGATGCCCGAGACCGTCGACCACGCGCCCCAGCAATTCCTTGCCCACCGGAACCTCGACGATGGCGCGCGTGCGCTTGACCGTGTCGCCTTCCTTGATGTCGCGGTCATCGCCGAAAATAACGATGCCGACATTGTCGGTCTCCAGATTCAGGGCCATACCGGAGATGCCGCCGGGAAATTCGACCATCTCGCCGGCCTGGACATTGTCCAGCCCGTAGACGCGGGCGATGCCGTCTCCGACCGACAACACCTGTCCGATCTCGGAGACCTGCGCCTCCTTGCCGAAATTCTTGATCTGGTCCTTCAGAATGGAGGAGATTTCCGCAGCGCGTATATCCATCAGCCGGCCTCTTTCATGGCGAATTGAAGATTATCGAGTTTGGTTTTGAGCGAGGTGTCGATCATGCGGCTGCCGACCTTGACAACCAGCCCGCCAAGCAGCGCGGGATCGACTAAGGAGGTGAGTTGAACGTTCAGGCCGGTGGCCGATTTGAGCGAGGCTTTGAGCGCTTTTGTCTGCTGAGCGGACAGTTTGTGCGCGCTGGTCACTTGCGCCGAGATCTCGCCGCGATGCTTGGCGGCCAGCGCATGAAAGGCGCGGATCATGTCGCCAACCGCGAACAGGCGCCGGTTTTGCGCGATAAGTTGCAGAAAATTCGCGGTCACGCCTGAAATCTTCGCCCTTTTAGCAATGGCGGCGATGGCCCGGCGCTGATCCTCGGCGGAGAAAACCGGGCTGCGGACAAGGCGCTGCAAATCCTCGCTGCCTTCAAGCAGGGCATTGAACTTGCGCAAATCCGCCTCGACCTTTTTGAGCTTTTTGGACTCCAGCGCCAGCTCGAAAAGGGCGGTCGCGTAACGGCCCGCCATGCCTGCAATGATGGGATCTTCGCCTGCCACCTGATACGCTCTTCGTTGCCGGATTTAGCCAGTGTTCAGGGAGCAGGTAGAAAAAAATCAAACGCCCCCAAAGCCGCGCTTGCTCTAACATAAGCCCTGCGGGCTGGCAACATAAGCCAAACCGCGAACATGCATGATTTATTGTCGCACTTTGGCGCGTAGATAGTCATCGAGCCAGCGTGAATTTCTCAAACAGCGTCCATCGTCAAGACGCGCGCTGACCAGCTGGACCCCCATTGGCAGTCCCTCCGCTTCGAGCAGCGGCAAGGTGACACAGGGCACGCCGAGATAGGTCCAGATTGCGTTGAAAACCGGCTTGCCGGTCGTGCTCAACCCCTTGGGCGCGGGTCCCGCGGAAGCCGGTGTTATGATCGCGTCATAGCGTTCGAAAACCTCATCAAGGCCTGCATTCAGCGCCTCGCGCATATCGAGCGCCCTGTTATAGTCGAGTGCGGCGATGCGCTTGCCCTGTTCAATCCGTTGCGTCAGGGTCGCGCTGATCGCGTCCGGGGCTTTATCCAGTATTGGCCCATAGAATCTGGCGATGTCGGCGTTCTGGATCAGCTTCTGCATGGCCAGCGCATTGGCGAAAAGCTCGGGAAGCTCAACCTCGTCGCATTGCGCGCCGAGCGCCTCCACCAGTTCGGGATAAGCTTGTTTGGCGGGATTTTCCGCAAATTCTTCCCAAACCGGCGTTTTGACAAAGGCGAAGACGGGATCGACCGGGGGCGCCTGCATCGCGGTCTCGCGAAGTTTCGTCCGGCTGCGCGGCCGCATCGCGCTGTCGCGGGCGTCATAAGCGGTGAGGCAGTCGGCGATCAGGCCCAAATCCTCCACGCAGCGGGCGAACACGCCGATGGTATCGAGGGGAGGCGATTGCATCAAAACGCCGGTGCGCGAAATCATTCCGTGCGTCGGCTTGAAGCCGTAGACACCGCAAAATGAAGCGGGGCGGATGACCGAACCGCCGGTTTGCGTGCCGAGCGCCAGCGGCACCATATTATCGGCGACCGCGGCGGCCGAGCCGCTGGAAGAGCCGCCCGGCGTATGCTCCAGGTTATGCGGGTTGC
>JADFHH010000104.1 GCA_022567275.1 Pseudomonadota bacterium
GTTCTACAGCCGGATCTTGGAGTTTGGCTTTGTCTACTTCTCCTCTCTCATCGACAGTCATAATTTTCCCCTTCGCTCTAAGGTTGACCACGTTAATATTCATGGCATACTACATTGCATTTAATTTACAACTCCTTTTGTTATATACCTGTCGACCCTGTAAGTAAAGTCGGGTTATGCACGAAATATGGGGCGACACTCCCCTAACATATCTAAGATGCACGTGGGAATATATAGCGTCTAGATACCTTCACTCTAGTTATACGACACACGGGTCGTTTTTCTGAGTTCTTTTCGCAGTATCTTATACTCCGGATGTGTCTCCCCCACCAAGGCCCAGAAACGCGGCGACGACCAATGTCCCACAGGTACGATTCTCGCCGGGCGATTGGAGCAGAAGGTTTGCGACTATCTGCGGAGATGGGTCGAGGATTCGAATGGTCCACCTGGCCGTGTGACCAATGGCCGAACTCCCGGTGTGCCGGATCACCAGACCGGCGGCATCACGGTGGCGCAACTTGCGGCGCGGGCGCGGCGGCTGAAACGGCAAAAGAATCTTGGGCTTATTATTGTCGACTATCTGCAATTGCTGTCCGGCTCTTCACGGCGGTCATCGGAAAACCGCGTTCAGGAGATCACCGAGATCACCACCCGGCTGAAAGCGCTGGCCAAGGAACTCAATGTTCCGATCATCGCCCTGTCGCAGCTTTCGCGCCAGGTGGAGAACCGCGAGGACAAACGACCGCAACTCGCGGACTTGCGTGAATCTGGCTCGATTGAGCAGGATGCGGACGTGGTCATGTTTTTGTTTCGCGAGGAATATTATCTGGAACGCACCGAGCCGCGCCCGAACACGCCTGAATATCTGTCATGGCAGGAAGAAATGGATAAGGTTATGGGTCTCGCCGACGCGATCATCGCCAAGCAGCGCCATGGCCCCACGGGAACCGTGCGTATGCATTTCCAGGCGGATGTGACGCGTTTCAGCGATTATATCCCCAAAAGCCACACGCCCGAGCACCACGATTGAGCGCCCGGCTCCCATGCCTATTGACCCCACCGCCACATCGCTGCTCACCATCGATCTCGGCGCGCTTGTAGCCAATTACCGAACCCTGCGCGATCATGCGGGATCAAGCGAATGCGCATGCGTCGTCAAGGCAGATGCGTATGGGACGGGCGCGAAAGCCGCCGTGCGCGCGCTTTTACAAGCAGGCTGCGAGAGCTATTTCGTAGCCACCTTCGGCGAAGCGGAAATTATTCGCACCGCCGCGCGCGACGCCACTATTTACGTGCTGGACGGCTTCTTTGCCGGGTCCGGGCCCGCCTTCGCTGAACAGGCCATCCGCCCTGTGCTCTCCAGCCTGGCCGAGGTGAAGGACTGGGCGGCGTTTTGCCGGGAGTACGGGAGCGCCCTGCCGGCAGCAATTCACGCCGATACCGGCATGAACCGGCTCGGATTGCCGCGCCGCGAGGTTGAGCAACTGGCCGGGGAACCCGATTTACTCGCCTCGTTCAAATTGGCATTGTTTATGAGCCATCTGGCCTGCGCCGATGAAGCAGACCATCCGCTCAATGAAACCCAGCTAACAGCCTTCGAGGCGTTGCGCGCGATGCTGCCGGAGTGTCCCGCATCGCTCGCCAACTCCGCCGGGATATTTCTCGGGGCGCGTTATCATTTCGATCTTGTGCGCGCCGGCTTCGCGCTATATGGCGGCAAGGCGATTGCCGGTCGCGAGCCGCTTAACGCGGTTGTTCGCCTTGATGCCCGCATCGTGCAGATTCACGATGCGAGATCGGGTGAGAGTGTCGGCTATGGCGCGCAACAAATCCTGCAACGTCCCACCCGCATCGCCACCATATCGCTTGGCTATGCGGATGGCATTTTGCGCAGCCTCGGCGCGCGCGAGGGCAAAAATGGTCTCACCGGATATATCGAAGGCCATGAAGCGCCGGCACTCGGGCGTGTCTCGATGGACCTGATTACCCTCGATGTCACCGATGTGCCGGAGGGCATTGCCCGGCGCGGCGCATGGGTCGAGATTATCGGCGAACATGTGAGCGTTGACGATCTCGCCCAACAGGCCGGGACCATCGGCTATGAGGTGCTGACAAGCCTGTCGCGCCGCGCCCAGCGCGTCACACTCGGGCCGGAGGACAAGTAAAAATCATGGTGAAACCGGTCACGGCCTATGTCTGCCAGAGTTGCGGCGCCAGCACCGCGCAATGGTCGGGCAAGTGCCCCGGTTGCGAGGCCTGGAATACCCTGGTCGAGGAAGTTGTGAATGAGCGCGGGCCGGTGAAATCTTCTTCCCGAGGCAAACTCGTTACGCTGCAATCCCTCAATGCGAAAATCCCCGATGCGCCGCGTATTTCGACCGGACTTGCCGAGCTTGACCGTGTCACCGGCGGCGGTCTGGTGCCAGGCTCGGCGCTTCTCGTTGGCGGCGACCCCGGCATTGGCAAGTCGACGCTTTTGTTACAAGTCGCCGCGCTCCTCGCGAATTCCGGCCATAGGGCGATATATTTCTCCGGTGAAGAAGCGACCGCGCAAGTCCGGCTGCGCGCCGAACGCCTCGGTATCGCCGATGCGCCGGTTGGTCTCGCGGCGGAAACAGGGCTGGCGCATATCCTCAAGACCCTGAGCGAGAGTAAAACCACGCCCGATCTGGTCATTATCGATTCCATCCAGACCCTGTGGTCGGACCAGCTGGAATCCGCTCCAGGCAGCGTTTCCCAGGTCCGTGCCTGTACTCATGCCCTTGTGCGCTACGCCAAACGCTCCGGCGCGACCGTGGTGCTGGTAGGCCATGTCACCAAGGACGGGCAGATCGCCGGTCCCAAGGTGATCGAGCATATGGTCGATACGGTGCTCTATTTCGAAGGCGACGGCACGCATCGGTACCGGATTTTGAGAACCGTAAAAAACCGTTTCGGGCCGAGCGATGAAATTGGCGTGTTCGAAATGCGCGGCGATGGTCTGCGCGAAGTGGCCAATCCCTCAGAATTGTTTCTTGGCGAGCGGGACTCTGCCAGCCCGGGCGCGGCCGTTTTTGCCGGCATGGAAGGGACACGCCCGATTCTGGTTGAAATTCAGGCGCTCGTTGCGCCTTCGCCGCTGGGAACGCCGCGCCGCGCGGTCGTGGGCTGGGACACAAGCCGCCTGGCCATGATTCTTGCCGTGCTCGACACCCGCTGCGCCCTGCAATTGGGAACGCATGACGTTTACCTTAATGTTGCTGGAGGCTTGAAAATTACCGACCCGGCAGCCGATCTTGCTGCAGCAGCCGCCCTCGTTTCGTCATTTTCCGGTGTTGCGCTTCCCGCCGGCAACATTTATTTCGGCGAGGTGAGTCTGTCCGGCGCCATTCGGCCCGTTGGCCACATGGCGGGGCGGCTGAAAGAAGCGGAGAAACTCGGCTTCACCGCCGCCACGGTGCCGGCCAAGCTGGGAGAGGATGCGAAACACACCGGATTAAAACTGGACGCCATAAATCATCTGTCCGAATTGACCGCCAGACTGGCGCCCGCGGAGTAAGCTTTGGATGAACCCGACCGCCATATTCATTGTGAGTAGTGCGCATGAGACTGTTGCCTTCACCCCGCACTAAAGCCTAGTAACTAGGAATCGTGTTATGATTCCGCCGCTAAAAAGGACATAGTACATGCCGTTTTCCTGGCTCGACATCATCCTTGCCTCGATCATGCTCATTTCGGGCTTCCTGGCCATGATCCGCGGACTGACGCGGGAGGTCCTTTCGATCCTCTCATGGGCCGTCGCGGCGCTGGCTACGCTCTACTTCTTTCCCCAATATCAGGCCCAGGTACGGGTCTATATCGATCCCGCGCTGCTCGCTGATGCGGTTCTGGCTGGCGGCATTTTTCTCGTCGTTTTGATTGTCGTCAGCCTCATCACGACTAAAATTTCCGATGTCGTTCTCGACAGCCGCATTGGCGCGCTTGACCGTACGCTCGGATTTGTATTCGGGCTGGGACGCGGTCTGATCCTGGTGGTGATCGCCTATCTGTTCTTCTCATGGCTGGTACCGGAAGACACCCAGCCGCAATGGATCAAAAATGCCCGCTCCCTGCCGATACTCAAACAAACGGGGGCCGGCATCGTCTCGCTGCTGCCCGAAGATCCTGCCTCCGCCATACCTGGTCTACAAAAAGACGACCCAATCACGCCGCCGCAGGACCCGGCCAAACCGGACCAGCGCTCCGGCATTGACAATGGATTCAGGGTGGCCAAAAACCTCAACTCCGGTCATAATGCGGCCGGGCAATAGGGCGGAGTCGAGACCGTGCAGCAACATCCAGCCAGGCATGTGAGCACGACACCAGACAACAAGACCGGACTACGCGTCGCCTGCGGCGTTTTCGGTGTTTTCGACCATGACGACGCGGCCGCAATAACGGCGCTTGGACTCCACGCCCTGCAACATCGCGGACAGGAAGCGGCCGGTATCGTCTCCTTCGATGGCTCCCATTATCACTCCGAACGCCGGATGGGTCTGGTCGGCGATCATTTCACCAAACAGGGGCTTATCGACCGCCTGACAGGAAGATATGCAATCGGCCATGTGCGCTATTCGACGGCGGGGGATACCATTGCGCGCAATATCCAGCCGCTGTTTTCCGATCTCAGCACAGGCGGTTTCGCGCTGTGCCACAATGGCAACCTGACCAACGCCCTGACCCTGCACAAACAGCTCATCAAGGAAGGGGCGATCTTCCAGTCCACTTCGGACACCGAAGTCATTGTCCATCTGGTCGCGCGCAGCGCCAAGCGGCGCTTTGTCGAGCGGTTTATCGACGCCATTCTGCAAATCGAGGGCGGCTATGCGCTTGTCGGACTGACCAACAAAAAGCTGATTGGCGCACGCGATCCGCTGGGCATCAGGCCGCTGGTGCTGGGCGAGCTTGACGGCTCCTATGTGCTGGCGTCCGAAACATGCGCGTTCGACATTATCGGCGCGAAATTTATCCGTGAAATCGACAATGGCGAGGTGGTCATCATCACCAGGGACGGCATAGAGTGTCACCGTCCCTTCCCCAAATTTGCCCCGCGCCCGTGCATCTTCGAATATATTTACTTCGCCCGCCCCGATTCCATCGTAGGCGGGCGTTGCGTTTACGAAATCCGCAAGGAATTGGGCCGGCAGCTCGCGCGTGAATCCGGCATCGATGCCGATGTGGTTATACCGGTACCCGATTCAGGCGTTCCCGCGGCGATCGGATACGCACAGGAATCCGGCATCCCGTTTGAGATGGGAATCATCAGAAACCATTATGTCGGGCGCACCTTCATCGAGCCGGAGCAGCAAATCCGCGCCCTTGGCGTGCGCCTGAAACACTCCGCGACGCGCTGTGAAATCGAAGGCAGGCGTGTGGTGATGATCGATGACTCGATCGTGCGCGGCACGACCTCGGTGAAACTCGTGAAGATGATGTATGAGGCGGGCGCGAAAGAGGTGCATTTGCGCATCGCCAGCCCGCCGATCACGCATCCCGATTTCTACGGCATCGATACGCCGGACGAAGATAATCTTCTCGCCGCCACCCGTGATTTGAAGGGCATGTGCGACTATATCGGCGCGCACTCACTGAGCTTTCTCTCCGTTGAGGGTATCTACAAGGCCATGGGTTGTGAGAAACGCAATCCCGATACGCCGCAATTCACCGACCATTGCTTTACCGGCGAGTATCCCACTCGGCTGCGCGACCGGGAGGGCGAGGATGATTTGCAACAGCAGCTCTCTTTGCTGGCTGAAATCAGCTAGGGTCCATACCCGCACCTCACAAGCTTCATGTCCCAACAGCGTCTGAAAAACCGTATTGCCCTTGTCACCGGCGCATCGCGCGGCATCGGCCGGGCCGTCGCCCTCGCCTATGCGCGTGAAGGCGCGCAAGTCATCGCCCTGGCGCGCTCTTCTGGCGCGCTGGAAGAACTTGAGTCGCTTGTCCACCTTGCCGCAGACCCCGACCAGCACGGTGGTGGGGTTTGGCTTGTCCAAGTAGTCCACCAACTTGCTGAGTTCGGCGGCGGGCAAGAGATCCAAGCCGCGGACCACCACCAGGCGGCGCTTGGCCATCATCGGTAGAGTCTGAGAGATGCTTGCGATCTGGTCAGCGCTGCCGCCCTTGCCCGCAAGATGGTCCACATTGAAGCCCCGCAAATCCTCCGGTACCGCGGCATCGCGAATCGCATCCTGGGCCCGATCGAGAAGTAGCGCCTCCTGGGAAACTAAGATGTAGACCTGGGCCAGCTTCTCAGGGGTT
>JADFHH010000105.1 GCA_022567275.1 Pseudomonadota bacterium
CGTGGTGATCGTCGATATCGACGAGGCAAGTCTGAACAGGCTCGGCCAGTGGCCCTGGCCGCGCACGATCATGGCGAAACTGATCGAGCAGATCGCGAAGGGCGGCGCGGCGGCGATTGGATTGGATATCGTGTTCGCGGAACCGGACCGCACTTCGCCCCGCCTGTTCGCCGATATGCATCCAGATCTCAGCGATGCGGCCCGCCAGGAGCTGCGCGAGGCGCCCGATCACGATGCGGTTCTGGCCGATGTCATACGCCGCACCCGCACGGTGCTCGGGCTCTCCGCATTCAATCCGCGGCCCGGCGATACGCGAGCGATGCCCAGGCCCAAGGCTTCCTTCGCCACGCTGGGCGAGGATCCGGACCCCTGGCTTATCAAATATCCCGGCTTGCTGAGCAATATCCCCGAGCTTGAAGATGCAGCCCGCGGGCGCGGAATGTTCACCGTGGTGCCCGACCCGGACGGGCTGGTGCGCCGGGTGCCCATCGTCATGATGGCGGGCGGCGTCAGAATGCCCTCGCTCAATGCGGATATGCTGCGGGTGGCGACGCGTCAGACGACCTATGTCATCAAGACCGGCAAGGCGGGTGTGCAATCGGTCGTGATAGGCGGGGTGGAAATCCCCACCGATGCCAATGCGCAGCTCTGGATTTACTTCTCGCCGCACGACCCCAAACGCTTTGTCTCCGCCGCCGATGTGCTGAGCGCCAAGGTACCGCCCCGGACCTTCGCCGGAAAGCTGGTGCTCATCGGCTCGTCGGCCAGCGGCCTGTTCGACGCGAAAGCAACCCCCGTCGAACCGGTGATGCCCGGGGTCGAGCTGCACGCCCAGGCGCTGGAGAATATTTTGTCGCGCTCATTTCTCAAGCGGCCGGCCTATGCTGCCGGCGCGGAGCTTTTCCTCGCCCTCGCGGTCGGTCTTGCCTTCATTATTCTGGCGCCAATCCTCGGCGCGCTCCCGGTTGCAGGGTTCGGCCTCGCCATTGCGGCTCTTGTGTCGGGCCTTTCCTGGTATCTGTTTACCCAGTCCGGCATCCTGCTGGATATCGTTTACCCGCTGATTAGCGGTTTCGCGGTGTTTATCACCATGGTGTTCGTGAATTATGCCCACGAAGAGGCGCAGCGCCGGCAAATCCGCGGCGCCTTCAGCCAGTATCTCTCACCCGACCTTGTGGCCCAGCTGGAAAAAGAACCGGAGCTGCTTGTGCTCGGCGGCGAGACCCGCGAGTTGAGCATTCTGTTCTCCGACGTGCGCGGCTTCACCAGCATTTCGGAAAGCTACAAGGACAACCCGCAAAAACTCACCGTCCTGCTCAACCGGCTGCTGACGCCGCTGTCCTACGCGGTACTGGAATTTGACGGCACCATCGATAAATATATGGGCGATTGCATCATGGCGTTCTGGAACGCCCCGCTCATTGACAAGGCCCACGCCGCACACTCCTGCGCTACGGCGCTGCGGATGATGGAGAGCCTGGAGATATTGAACGCCGAACGCGAGGTGGAAGCCAAGGAGGAGGACACGTCCTTCGTGCCCTTGCGCATCGGCGTCGGCATTAATACCGGTGAGTGCGTCGTGGGAAATATGGGATCGGACATGCGCTTCGATTATTCGGTGCTCGGCGACGCGGTGAACCTGGCCGCCCGGCTTGAGGGTCAGTCCGCGACTTACGGCGTGCCGATCATTCTGGGCTCGCGAACGGCCGGCCTCGTGAATGAAAAATTCGCTGTGCTGAAGCTCGATGCCATCAGGGTCAAGGGCAAGCGCGAGCCTGAGGTCGTCTATGCATTGCTTGGCGGACGCGAGCTGCTGGACGATGCCGGTTTCAAGACCCTGGAGAACCGCATGGCCGAACTGCTGAACGCCTACCGGGCATGCAAATGGCCAACCGCCAGCAAGCTGCTGAGGGCTTTGCGCAAAACCGATCTGGCGGCATCCGGTGTCGATCTCACTGGCTTGCTCGACCTTTACCAGAGCCGCATACGCGAATTCAGGAAAAACCCGCCAGCGAAAAACTGGGACGGCGTCTATACGATGACAACGAAATAATACCAGGGGTCGCGCTCAACGGCCTAAAACTTCTGGATCAGCCGTTCCAGATAGTCGAGTTCAAGCATCGGACGTTTCGGCTCGCCGAGGCGTTTTCTGAGTTCATCGAGAATTTCGCGCGCGCGTTGAATGTCGATCTGGCCGGGAATTTTCACCGATGTTCCGAAATCCGGGCCCTGGGTGCGCTCGGGCCGTCCGAACGGGTCCTTGTTGCCTTGCCTCCCCTGCCCCATGCGGCTGGCGAGCAATTGCAACACCTGTTCGGCGAGAGACCGGGTGCCCTGGCGCATCCGGTCCAGCGCCAGTATTTGCTGCTGGGTCGCGCGGTCAAGTTTTTCGTTATCGAGTGCTTTCTCCGCCTCGCGCATGGCCCGTCCGGCGCCCTCAAGCTGACCGGGCGGGCGCGCGCCAAGGGTGCGCAGCTGCTCAAGCAACCCGTCGAGGCGGTCGCGGATGCCGCGCTGCCGGTCGGAAAACGCACCGTAGCGGCGTTCGCCACTGCCACGCCCGCGCCCTTTTTGTTCGCCTTCGCCTTCACCATCGCGCCTGCGCAATCCATTGCGCTCCGCCCGGCGCTGGCTTTCGAGCGCCTGCTTCTCCTGGCTTTCGCGCAGACGCTTCTCCTCGAAGGTTTCATCGAGCAGCTTCTGCTCGCGCTGGATAACCTCGCCCAGTCCCTGCAAACTATTCATCATCCGCCGGCTTTGCGAATTGGGATTGTCTTGCCCCATCTGCAGGCGCTGCATCATTCCGCTGAGCTCATCCAGCAGCCGGCGCGCCATCTCCCGCGACCCGGTCCGGGCCAGATTTTCTATGTCGCGCAACATCCGCTCGATATCCTTGGCGGACAATGTTTGCAGTGCCCCCAGCCCTTCGGGCATTTGCGCGAGAGTGCCCTGCTGGCGGGCCTTCTCCGCCATCGCTTGCAGGAAACGCTGAAGCGCCGCGCGCAACTGCTCGACCAGCCTCGCAATTTCGCTTTCCGAAGCGCCATTTTCCAGCGCCCGGCGCAACTCCTCTTGCGCCGTCTTGAGATCGGCCTCGGCGCGCGGCAGATCGCCATCTTCCACCCTGAGCGCCAGGTCCCAAAGCTGCGCCACCACGCTTTTCAGGCCCTCTTGCGTCTTGTCATGGCGCAGCCGCCAACGCGCCGTGCGCAGCCCCAGATAGAGCGTCTTGTCATCGAAGAAATGTTCCGGCGCGATGGTCAGCGCTTCCAGCGCGCGCACTACCGGGGAGCGCTCATGCGGCGCGCGCACCAGCTTCTTGCGTTGCTCGACGATCGCCCTGGCCAGCGGCTTGGTGAATTTTCTTGCCGGCAGAACCATCTCATAGGGCGCGCTGCGGCCTTCCTGACCGGCCTGATCGCGCGCACTCAGAGTCATGATCACTGTCAGCCCGGCCCAGGGGTGCGCGGTCAGATCCTTGATGACGCGCGCCTCGGCCAGCTTGGTGTTGGCCCTTGGCAGGTTCAGCGGAAAGACCGGGGCTGCGAACAGTTTTGCAGCCGCATGCGTGTCCGGTGCGGAGAGCGCCGCGTTGTCCGGCAATGCAAAGCGCGCTTGCGCGCTCGCCACCCCGTAATCGTCCTGCACGCGAAAGCCGAACCGCAATGCGCCGCGCGGCGTGCGGCTTGGCTCCTCGCTCAAAACCACCACCGGCGGGGCATCCTTGATGATTTCGAACTGCCATGTGGCCTGTGCCGACCCGCGCGTCCCGACGGTGACGCTCATGGGCGTGTTGATGGCGATCTTGTATTCGGCGAACCCGTTTTCCTCTTGTCCCGCGTCAACTTTTCTGTTGCGGCCGGCTCCGTCGATGTTTACCCGCACACCCGGGAGCGCGCCATGGCGTCCATTGATGCGTATCAGCAACAGGCTTTTTTCCGGCGTGGTCAGCTGGCGGATTTTTTGCCCGCCCGCCCCATCGGCCAGTACGATCGGGGGTTTGGCTGTGTAAAGCGGCGGGGTGACCCAGGCGTCGATTCGAAAGCGCGCCGCGACGTCCTGGGGGGACAGGCTGAAAGCGGAGGTAATGCGCTGCCACGTGACATCGCCCGACGCGGTAAAGCCGATGACCAGCAGCAGAAGCAATGCCGCGCGTAGCGCATAGGGGTCGGCGCGCCCAAGACGCGGATGCGGCCAGCCCGCGCTCAGCCTGGCGAGCAATAGCGCAAGCCGCTGCCTGTGAAGCGCCCATAATGCGCGCTGTTCGCCCGGCGCGCTTGGGTCAATCGCGTCCTCGAACGATGTGGCTGGCCGGTGGGGCACGCCCGACATGACCTCCAGACGGCGCAAAGCTTCCTCGCGCCCGGGCCAGGCCACGCGCGCAAGCGGAACCAGAGAGGCAATCAGCGCAACGCCAAAGCCGATCAGCCCGGCCTTGTGAACGAGGGCGGGCAGCACATGCCATACTTGCGCCAATGTGAGAAGCAGGAAAGTGCCGGTCACCGCGAAGGGATACAGAAGCGCGCGCCATACCCGCTCGAACAGGATCATCGCTTGCGCAAGGCGCACCTTGCGGGTGAGCAGGCGCGGCGCATCTTTCAGCGGGTTCGGTGCGCGTAAGTCACGATTGTCCGGTGACTGATTCATGGCGTTAACAGGCTAACACAGAGAATCCATCGGTTTCGAGCAATTTTCTCAACCCGGTAAGGCATGTTAGCAGCGATTGAAGATCGTTTGGCATCACCACCGGGTGAACCCTGGGCGCGGGCGTGGACTTTGACTTTGGACTATTCTTTCCAGCGAGAAGGAGCTGCCGTGAAATCATGGTATGCTACTGGCCTCTCATTTCACGAGTTTCCGCCTGTCATGCAGAACCGCCGTAATTTCGTATTTGTGTTGTTGATGGCCGTTGTTTGCCTTGGGCAACCCCCTGGCCTGGCCGGCAAAACGCCGGTCACGGAAAGCCCGCTCTATTTCGCCGGTGAGTTGCTCGTGGCATCCCCGGCAATTGGCGATCCCCGATTCAGAAAAAGCGTGATTTATCTGGTCAAACACAATGCCGAGGGCGCACACGGGCTTATCGTCAACAAGATTTACGGCAAGGAGCGGATTGCGAAGCTGATGCAAGGGTTCGGGATGGACCCTCAGAAAGCGACCGGAACCCTGAATGTGCATTTCGGCGGGCCGGTAAACCCGAGGGGCGCATTTATATTGCACACCAGCGACTATAAGAGCGCCAATTCCCGCAACGTCGGCGGCACGATCTCATTCACCACCGACATCGGCATTCTGCGTTCGATCGCGGACGGCAACAGCCCGAGGCGCGTGCTGCTTGCTTTAGGGTATGCCGGCTGGAAAGCCGGGCAGCTCAGGTACGAAGTGGTCCGGGGCGATTGGTCCCTGGCGAGGGCAACTGAAGAGCGGGTCTTCGGCGACGGGCGCGGCGATGTTTGGGAACGCGTTGTCGGTTCCTCCCAGGTGCCGCTTTAGGGTCCATAGCACTTCACGCGGTACGCCCCGCCTTGACCAGCCATGCAAGCGCCTTGTCCAGCGTTTCATGGGTGTCCGGCGCGGGGGGGTCGGTTTCCATCGCCTTCAGGGTCGCGGCATAGCGCTGCGCCAGCGCCGAGGTGACGGCGGCGTCGAAGCCGAGCGCGCGCAGTTGCGCAGCCGATTCCTCCACTTCGTGCATGCGCCGTCCGGCGTGCAAAATATGCGTCTTCATCATCATGCCCAGAAAATCAGCGATGGGTATCCGGTCGAGATCGCCCAGTATCTCGAACAGCCGTTCACGCACGCCGAGATGTTCCGCCGCCGTGAGGCTCTCGATAGCGAGGCATTCGAACCCCTTGACGATGACCGAGCGCAACAGCTTCAACGCGACCGCATCGCCCGGCTTTCCGCCCTCGAGAATGCTCACCTTGGCGCCCATAAGCTCGAAGGGCTTTCGGGCCTGCTCTGCTTGCGCGCCGGCGATCAACACCGGCGTGGCGCCACCGGTGAGCGCGATGCCGCCCATGATCGCCACATCGACGAAGCTGCGTCCTTCAGCGGCGAATGTCCGCGACGAGGCGCGCAAAGCGTCCGGCGCAGCGGTCGAGACGTCGAGATAGAGGCATTCCTCCCCCACAAAGGGAAGTGCGGCGGCGGCCGCCTCCGGGCTGGCCCGGCCGGGCACGGCGGCGATGGCGAAATCGCAGGCGCGCAACCAATCGCCAGGTTCGCCGTGCACCTCAAGGCCCAGTGCATCGTCCAGCGCGCGCGGCC
>JADFHH010000106.1 GCA_022567275.1 Pseudomonadota bacterium
TCCTGCGCCTCCCGCGCGCCCGCCGCCCTGTCAGCGGCGACGATGGCGGGCGCGATACGGGCCAGCAACAGGGCTTCATCGCCAATGTCGCGCGCCCGGTCCTGATCCAGGTTCACGCGGTGCGGCCCACCGGTGGTCCCGCCATATCCGCGGGTCAGGAAAAAGGGCCGCTCGCCCAATTCATGCAAAATCCGGGCGATGGCGATCGCCGCCGGTGTCTTGCCAGCGCCTCCGGACGTGAAATTGCCAATGCAGATAACCGGGATGTCCGCATGAAAGGGATGGGCAAACGCCCAGCGCAAACGCGCGCCCGCATCCCAGACAAGGGCCGCCGGCAGCAACAGCGCCGGCCAGGGGCTGGCATGCGCGTGCCACCAGAAAGGGGCCCTAGGAGGCACGCCTGCGTTCCTTTTTGGAAGGTTTGGGAGGCAGATATGGCGCCAGCGCTTCAATTGTGATTTCAAGCGCACCGCTCATTTCAGCTATAGCGCGGTGAGCGTTTGACACAAGTTTTTTGCGCGCGTCTTCATCCTGGAGGAGCGTTCGCGCCTGAACGATAAGATCCGCCTCGTCCTGTACTTCAGAGCATGCGTCCGCCCTTAACAGAGCGGCATAGGCTTCCTCGAAATTGTGCACATTGGGGCCGGTGAGCACCGCCGTTTCATGCCTGATGGCTTCGATGGGGTTCTGGCCGCCATGGGGCACCAGCGAGCCGCCGATAAAGGCGAGGGACGCGAGCGCGTAGAACAGGCCAAGCTCGCCGATTGTGTCGGCGATATAGATGTCATGCGCGCGCGATGGTTCCTCCAGCTTTGTGCGCCGGGCGCAGTTCAGTCCCTGCCTCTCCAGCAGAACGCACACTTCAGCCCCCCTGTCGGGATGGCGCGGGACAATGATGGTCAGCAGGTCAGGAAAGTCTTTTTTCAAGGCCCGGTGGACGTTTGCCACGATTTCTTCCTCACCCCGATGGGTGCTGGCGGCAAGAAAAACGGGCCGCCCCGCTATCGCCTTTTTGAGGTTACGCAGCGCACCCTTGTCAGCGGGCGGTGCGGGCGCATCCATTTTCAGGTTTCCCGCGGCCAGCACATTACGCGAACCCAGGCGCTCGAAGTTGGCCGCATATCGGTTATTTTGCGCCAGTACGAGATCGAAACTGGAGAACAGGGGCCGGGCAATGCCGCTGTGCTTGCGCCAGCGCTTTAACGAGCGGGGCGATATGCGGCCATTGACCAGCACCAGCGGAATGCCGCGGTCGCGGGCTTGCCGGATCATATTCGGCCAGATTTCCGACTCGGTCAAAATAGCGATTGCCGGCTTCCAGTGGTCGAGGAACCGCGCCATGAAGTCAGGCGTATCCAGCGGGATATATTGATGAATGGCGCGCCGCGCCAGCCGGGCGCGCGCCAGCCGGGCCGACGTTACCGTTCCCGTCGTCAGTATAACCTGCAAGTCAGGCCGCTCCTGCATCAACCTTTCGATCAGATGGAGAATGGCGTTTGTCTCGCCGACACTCGCGGCATGAAACCAGACGATCTGCCCGTCAGGGCGGGCTGCGCCCGCTATGCCCATCCGCTCCGCGGTGCGGCCGGCCTCTTCCTTGCCGTGGCGTTGCCTGTATTTCAGCAGCAGCGGGGCGGCGGGTTGCAGGAGACTTGTGATCGCAGTGTAGCCGCGCAGCAGCGCGCCATATTGGTTTGCCCGGTCACCGGTCGGCCCGCCGCGCTCGGTGGTCCCGGAGGATTTGTAGGCGCGCGCGGTCACCTCGTTCAGGCTATCCTCCAAGGCCTGCCGCGCTGTTTCGAGTTCGGCCTCGTTCGCATGGCGGGCAACGCGGATCTGTGGCCCTCCGGCCATGACCATGCTGGAGAAGGGCAGATTTACGGTGAAGCCGCTCCAGCTGTTGAGCTTGAAATAGCGGTTGGTCGCCACCGCGCAGGGCAGGATGGGCCGTCCTGAATATTTGGCCAGGATGACGAGGCCGAGACCGGCCTTGCGGGCCGGACCGGGAGGAATATCCGCCGTCAGGGCGATGGTGGTATCGTTTTTGAGTGCGTTCATGCAGGCGCGCAGGGCGGCGAATCCACCCTTGTCCTTGCCCTTTCGGCCGGCGGCCGCGCCACGGATGGTGGTCATGCCGAAGCGGCGGAGTGTCACGTCCATAATGTCGCCATCGAAATGTTTGGCCACCATGACAGTGACCTTGATGCCGGCGCGTGAGCGTATGAATGGAAGCAGAAGCCCCTGTCCATGCCACATGGCGATGATCAGCGGTTGATCAGCCAGGTTTATCTCTATCCAATCGGCCGGGTCTTCCTTCACGCTGCCGGTGCGCTTGATGAAGCGGATATAGGCGGCCATCAGTGCACCGGCGGTGCGGATCAATGCTTTGGATTTCAACGCAGCTTGCAACATGATCAGTGACGCCTGACCTTAGCCTACCGGGACAGAGCGGTCTGCTTTGTTTTTCCGCGCACCCCTCGTGGCGGCTTTGCGCCGTGGTTTGCGCCCGTTGCCGCGCGCGGAAAAGCCCAGCTGTGCGCCGTTCAACCGGGCGTAAAGTCCGCCTGCCGCCATCAGCTCTTCATGCCGTCCTGTTTCCACGATCCGTCCCTCGTCCAGGACGCAAATCAGATCCGCATCCTTCACCGTCGAGAGCCGGTGCGCGATCATCAGCACTGTGCGCCCGCGCATGAGCTTCTCGAGCGCCGATTGCACTTCAGCCTCGGCCTCGCTGTCGAGCGAACTTGTCGGCTCATCGAGCAGCAGGATCGGTGCATTCTTGAAAATGGCCCGGGCGATGGCGATGCGCTGCTTTTCACCGCCTGAGAGAATATTGCCGGCCTCGCCAGCCCGGGTGTCATAGCCTTGGGGAAGCCTGGTGATGAAGTCGTGCGCGGCAGCGGACCTGGCGGCGGCGATAACCTCCTCGTCGCTGCCCTGCGAACCATAGGTGATGTTGTCGCGGATGCTTTCGTCGAACAGCACCGGATCCTGTGTCACCAGTGCTATCGCATCGCGCAGGCTGGCGGTGGAGAGTTTGGAAACGTCCTGTCCATCGAGGAGGACGCGCCCCTTCTGCGGATCGTAGAAGCGCAGCACGAGATTGATGATCGTACTCTTGCCGGCGCCCGAGGGCCCCACCAGCGCTACTGTTTTGCCACCGGGCACGTTGAGTGAAATATTCCGCAATACGGAGGTGCCTTCGCCATCGTTATAGGCAAATGACACCTTATCGAAAACGATCTCTCCGCGGTTGAGTTGCAACGGCCTGGCGTCCGGGGCGTCCACCAGTTTTCTTTCATGGTCGATGATGCCGAAGACGCGGCTGGCGGCGGCCACGCCCTCCTGTAAGGTGGTCTGCAATGTCGCCACGCTTTTCAACGGCTGATAGATGAGCATCGTCGCGGTCATGAAGCCCATGAAATGTCCAAGTGTTACAGCGCCGGTAATACCCTTCACTCCGGCATAGTAGATCAGCAGGGCGAAGCCGATGCCGACCATGATTTCCACCACCGGGCCCGATGCGGCGCGCGCCCTGGCGCCACGCATTGTAAATTCCAGCGCCCGGTTGATGGCGGTGGTCGCACGTTCAACCTCATGGCTTTCCTGCCTATAGGCGCGAACGATGGGGATGCCGGCGATGGTCTGTGAAATGAGCACGCTCAAATCGCCGGTTTCCTGAAGCGATTTTGTGGTGGATTTGCGCATTTTGCGCCGCTGCCGGCCGAGGAGGAAAACCGCGATCGGCATAAATAACAGGACGATGCCGGAGAAACGCAAATCCATATAGAGCATGGCGCCGACGAGGAAGACGACCTTGAGCAGGTTTTGTCCCAACGCCACGATCGCGCGGCTCGCCGTCTCACGGATGAGATTGGCGTCATAGAGAAATCCGGAAATCAGCCGCCCCGAATGCACCGAATTGATCCAACTGAGGTCCGCTTGCGTGATCTTGGCGAACATGGCGATGCGCAGATCGGCGATGAACCGGTGGCCGAGATAGCCTACCGTTACGGTAGAAATATACTCCGTGAGCGCCTTGGTGGTGGTGATGAGGATGATGAAGCCCATGATCGGGTAGATCATTTCGCTCTTTTTGGCGATGAACACATCATCGGCGACCATTTGTATCAGGAATGGAATGGCGCCTGTGGTCGCGGCCGCAAATGCCAATGTAATCCCCGACAGGATCAGCAGGCCGAGACGCGGCCGCAGATGCTCGCGCCATATGCGCTCGATAACCTCGCGCGTTGAATAATCGGCCTGAAGCACGTCGGCCTCGCGCTTGATCGAGTCGGTGTCGCTAAACAGGCTATCTTTCACGAGGTCTTTCCGTCGGCGGACCCTGGGATCCTGACTTAGAGTTACACGGTGCGCCGCGCAGCCTCATATTGATCGAACGATCTTCTAACAGCTACTGCTCTGTTGCGCCATACGATGCGGTCAGCCGGGCACGAACACCGTTTCAGGTTTTTCCATTGTCCCCTTCGGGGTCAAGCAGACGGTGCAGGTGAACAATGAAGTAGCGCATATGCGCATTATCCACCGAGCGTTGCGCGGCCCCCTTCCAGGCATCGTAGGCGGAAGCATAATTGGCATACATCCCGACAATATCGAGTTCATCGAGGTTCACGAATTCAACACCCTGAAGGTCTTTCAGTTCGCCGCCAAACACCAGATGCAGCAGTTGTTTGCGCGTATCGTGTGCCTGACTTTTCGCCATCGGATATTCTTAGGCCTCCTTACGCGATCGTTTGGCGCCAGGTGCGCTCGATCAATGCGGCGTGCAGTGCCGGTCCGGCCGAGACGATGGAGCGATGGCGCGTGTTTTCGCGATTGTAAACCAGCGGCTGTGCATCATGGGTGGTGATAATGCCGCAGGCCTCTTCCACCAGAAGATGGGCCGCGGCAATGTCCCAATCGTTTTTTGCCGACAATGAGATTGTCCCGTCGCATGTCCCGGCGGCGACGAGGGCAAGCCGGTAGGCAATCGAGTTCACCCACATGGTCTTGATCTCCGGCCACGGCCGGTCCCATCTCTCGGGGCGGAACAGCGTCGCGGAGGCCGCCAGGCGGCAGCCTTCGAGTTTCACCGGCTCACAAACTTTCATGCGCGCGCCATTCAGGAATGCGCCGCCGCCGCGCGCGGCGTGGTAAAATTCGTTCACCGCCGGATTAAACACCGCGGCCAGCAGGCTCCGCCCATCCTCGACCAGCGCGGCGGAGATGGTCCATTCCGGTTTGCCTTTCAGGAACGCGCGCGTGCCGTCGATCGGGTCGACTATCCACACCCGCGTGTGATTGAGCCTCTCAAGAGTGTCCTCGCTCTCTTCGGAAAGCCAGCCATAGGCGTTGCGGCTGCCCTGGAGCAGACGCGCCTTCAACAAGGCATCGACCGCGAGATCGGCTTCGCTCACGGCGGTGCCATCGGGCTTGATTTCACTGTGCGGCGCATTGCCGAAAAATGTTAGCGCAAGCGCACCGGCTTCGCGCACGGCATCGATCAGCAGAGCTAGATCGCTCTCAAGCGCGGACGGCGATGCGGGCTGAATAGGCGTGTTCATGGGACCTGCCGGAAGTTGGTTGAACCTTTCTAAAAGACTTACACGCTGAACACCAAACTTTAACGCTCCTTTTTAAGGGGATCAGAAGGTCTGTGTGAGACACTCCATCCTATCAAGGTTGCGCTTAGACAACCTGAGGGGAGTTAACAGTGAGGCGTCAAACACAGCCGCATGGGCTTGCGGCGCGCTGGCCGTTGCGCCCGATGGAGATCGATCCATCGGGACTGCCGGTGCGCTACAGCCTTCCAGTCAATTGCGATGCAGATCATGCGCATCAGGCGCGTGATCTCATCGAAATCAATCAGGCTTCGATTGCCGTGTCGCACGAGGTTGCCGGGGCGCGCGTGGTCAGGCGGAGCCTGGCGCTGGAAGATTTCTCAGGGATTGCGATCCGGATCGAAAGCGTCGATGAAACAAGCGACGGCTTCGCCATCTCGGTCAATCTGCATCATCCCGATCCAAAACTGTGTTTCCCGCTCTATATGTCCTACGACATGGATGAAGTGGGCGCGCGCTGGCAAAGCTGGGGCCGGGCCCTGAAGCTGCCGCTGCTGCTGCCGGAACGCGATGGCGGATGGCGCGAGGCGGTTGAACGGATTGGCAAACTGAAGGTCAAGCCCCCCTGTCAGCGGCACCCGCGCATGATGCTCGGTGCGCGGCGCTCGGAAATTTCGTCCGTTCGCGAGATGGGAGATTTC
>JADFHH010000107.1 GCA_022567275.1 Pseudomonadota bacterium
TCGGGAAGGCCGGCCAGATAGTATGTGATGACATGGGATTGTGAGATCTCCTTCTGGTACTCGCAAACCTCCCGCACGACCTTTCCGATATCGCAAGGTCCGATTTTGACCTCGATCTTTCCTTCTTGCATGCGGGCCGCGGTGAGGGTGCTCTCCATCAGCCGCGTCATGCGCCGCACCGTGGCTCTGATCTTCTCGATCCTCTGGTGGGCATCTTCGGGCGTGAATCGGCCCGAATCTATCCGGCTCTTCAGCCGCTGTGCGGTGCTGTCTATGATGCTGAGAGGCGTGCGGAATTCATGGCTTGCCATGGAAATGAACTGGCGCTGAAGTTCGTTGAGTTCTTTTTCCTTGGCCAGCGCCGTCTCTAAATCCTGGTTGGTATTCAGCAGTTGAGCGGACAGTGATCTGGCCTCGTTTTGAGCCATCTCCCTGGCTTCGGTCAGCATGACTCCACGCTCGCTTTCGCGCTGCATCCGGGCCTGCACGCTTGAGAACCTGTGCTGCTCCCGCTTCAGTATGGCGCTGCCGCATAAAATGAACACCACGATGGACACCGCAAGTAAGCCTGTCTCCCAGCGTAATGCGCTGAAGAACGCACCGGCCGGCGCATCGAGGACATAGGCCCCCATGGTGTCGCCAAGCTTCCATACGTGTTTGGGGGCCTGAAGTTTGTTATGGCAGTTGACGCAGCTTTGCTTGCTGGCTTTCACCGGCTTGATGGTTCTGAGGACTTCGTGACCTGGTCCACCGATGAAATCGGTCCAGATGGTGGATTCGGTCCCGCCAGACATGGATTGCACGACCGTGGTCATTTGTTCGTCAGACGGCTCGGTCTTGATGGCGAGGCCGGGGAGCCCGACCATTTGCACAGTCAATTTGTTGCCCGCGGTACGCTTCTTGTCGAATATTTCGAGAGCCGCAGCACGAAATGTCGCGGGAACGGGCAAAGAGACGCCCGTTTGGCCGGTTCTATGCTCTGAATAGGTCGACACAAATGCTGCAACAAGTTCTATAACGGTTGTTATTTCTTCGCTTTTTCGCAACAAGTATTTTTCGTAGGAACTTGAGTAATAGGTATAGCTCAATGAGCCTGAGGTTATTAAGGCCAGGATAACGAGCGATATCCAAATTCTTGGTGAAGTATTTTTATTTTCTGATTTTTCTTCTTGCGATTCGACGAAATTTTCTGTTTCTATTCCGGTCATTGTCACAAGCCCTATAAAATTTTTTACAAGGCAGAATCTAAGCTTAAATCCTTAATTTTCCTGCATCAATATCGCCAAAATGGCCGGCATTTATGAGTTCATGATTTGACGTCAGTCCTTGAATTCCTCCAGCGTCTTGCGCAGGATCGCGCACATCTCATCGAGCTGATCGCGCGTGGTGACCAGCGGCGGCGCGAATATCCCCGTGTCGCCGGTGAATTTGATGTGCAGGCCGCTGGCGAACAGGTTTTTCTGGATTTGCGCGCCGCGTGCGCCTGGCGCCGCGCCCGGCGCGATGTCGAATCCGCTCAGCAGGCCAAGCCCGCGAATGTCGGTGACGAGTTCAATATCGCGTAACGCAAACACGGCATCGAGAAAATAGTTCGACAGCCCGGCTGACCTTTCGAACAGCTTCTCGTCTTCGAAAATTTTCTGCGTGGCGATGCCGGCGGCGCAGGCGGCCGGGTGGGCTGAACAGGTGTAGCCATGGAACAGCTCGATGGCGCCTGCCGGGGCGGCATTGACGATGGTGTCGTATATCCCGTCCTTGACGGCGATGGCGCCCATGGGCTGCGCGCCATTGGTCAGCGCCTTGGCCATGGTCATGATATCGGGGGTCACGCCGAAGGCCTGCGCGGCAAAGGCTGCGCCAAGCCGCCCGAAGCCGGTGATGACTTCATCGAACACCAGCAGGATGCCGTTGGCGTCGCAAATCTCGCGCAAGCGTTGCAAATAGCCCCTGGGCGGCACAAGCACGCCGGTGGACCCGGCAACCGGCTCCACGAAGCAGGCGGCGATCGTCCCGCCGCCATAGGTTTCCACCATGCGCTGGAGGTCGTCCGCCAGCTCCGCGCCATTTTCGGGCTGGCCGCGGACAAAGCGGTTTTCCTTTAACCAGGTGTGGCGCATGCACACGACATTCGGCATCACGCCGGTAAAGGTCTCGCGGTTCTTCACCATGCCCGACAGCGATGTGCCGCCGATATTGACGCCATGATAAGCGCGCTCGCGCGAGACGAAACGGGTGCGCTGTCCCTCGCCGCGTGCCCGGTGATAGGCCATGGCGATCTTGAGCGCGGTGTCGATGGCTTCGGAGCCTGAATTGGCGAAGAACACATGGTTGATGTCTTCCGGCGTCAGCGCCGCGACCATGCGCGCGATCTCGAACGAGGACGGCTGGGCGAGATTGAAAGGTGCTGTGTAATCGTTCTCCAGCAGCGCGGCGTAGACGGCTTGCGCGATCTCGGGCCGGCCATGGCCGGCGGCGACGCAGAACAGGCCCGAAGACCCGTCGAGCAGCCGGTTGCCATTATGGTCCCACAGCTCGACGCCCTTGCTCTTCACCACGAGGCGCGGCGCGCCCTTGAATTCACGGTTGGGGGTGAACGGCATCCAGTGATGCTCAAGTGTATTTGCTGAATATTGCATTTTTCCAGACCCTGATTCCTGTCTTTTGTCCAGGCGATGACCATATACTATATCACCCGGCCTGACAGGCGCAGGCATGGCCATGGAGAAATGTTGCCGGCGTTTTGGCTTGAAAAGAAGGTTATGACAGCTGACGAGGCGTAAATTATATGCCTGACATATCCGATGATTTTTATCGAAATCTGCCGGGATTTGACGAATTCCCCAATGTGACCGATCTCTCTCTCTATCGTCCCTTGCCCGATGATTGGTGTATCGTCATCACCGATATCAAGGGCTCCACCAAAGCCATTGAGGACGGACGTTACAAGGACGTCAATATGATGGGCGCGGCGTGCATCGCCGCCGTCATCAATGCGGTGCCTGAGTGCGACATTCCTTATGTCTTTGGCGGCGATGGCGCCACCCTGGCCGTTCCCTCATCCGCCACAGCTTCGGTCAAACGCGTATTGGGCGCCGCGCGCAGACTTTCGCAAAATCAGTTCGCTTTGGATTTGCGGGCCGGGATTGTGCCGGTTGGCGATGTCCGGGACGCCGGCGCGGATGTTCTGGTGGCAAAATTTCAGCTCAGCCCGGGAAATTCCCTGGCGATGTTTGCCGGCGGCGGTGTCCAGCTGGTGGAGGCCCTGATCAAGGCGGATGAAGGAAATGACCAGTATCTAATCCCGATCCCTAAGAGCGATGCGCCGCCGGATCTGGATGGGCTGTCGTGCCGCTGGCAACCGCTGAAATCGTGCCAGGGCACGATGATCTCCATGTTGATCCATGCGCGGGGACGCACCGGCAGCGAAAATGCCGCGACCTATCGCCAGGTCATCGACGGCGTTGCGGAGATATTGCAAGCGGACCCGAAGAGCGCCAGCCCGGTCAGCGCCGGCAATATGATCTTCAAATGGCCGTCACAGGGCATCAGGAACGAAAGCAAGCTGCTGGCAAATTCTCCAAATCGTTTCGCGAAACGGGTTTGGCTGTACTGCACCGGTTTTATTCAGTTGATTCTGGAAAAGTTCGATCTGTCCGCCGGCGGATATAACGCCCCGGTCTATCGTGCGGAGCTGCGCGCCAATGCCGATTTCAGGCGGTTCGACGATATGCTGCGCATGATCCTCGATTGCCCGGTCGAAACAGCCGATGCGATCGAGGCCTTTTTTATGGATTTGCATAGCCAGGGAAAAATTGCCTTTGGCACGCACCGCTCGGATCATGCATTGATGACATGTCTGGTCTTTTCCCTGACCAGGGGAGAGCATGTCCATTTCATCGATGGGTCGGATGGCGGCTATGCGATGGCGGCGGTGCAATTGAAAGCGCAAATGCGGATGCTGTCAGACTAGGCGTGCTTTCTCATTGGCGGGTTCCGGATTACGTCCTGTCGGCCGCAATACGGGTTCATGGTTATCGCTATTCATCGCTTTTCGGGCTCTGTGTTTCCGACACAGACTGTGTCGTCAAACCTACAGGCTCGATGCTCTTGTTCTCTTGATAACGGGTGATGCCAAGCGACATGCGCTGGCCATCGAATTCAAGCTTGGTGTCCCTGGCATAGCGGGGCCAGGGATCGATGGTGTGAATCGCCCTGTTGGTGTACATGGCGTCGCCGGCTCCCGGCGCAATGGTGTCACGCCGGGCAAGATACTGCCCATGTCCATCGCCTGCAAAACCGGTGGCGGGCATCAGAATGATGCATGTCAACAGCGCGGCCCAACCAACGCAATGGTGAACCCGCAACCCGGAACTCCTATTTGAATGGCACATTTCTGCCTCCCTTTTTCGCGACCCCGCCGCCGTCAATATTAAGGTCATGCCCGGCCTCTATATCCGCGCCGCGCACTTTTGTGTTCCAGAGTTCCTGTTTGCCCATCAGGAAAAAATCGAAATCATTGGCGGGAATGCTTTTCTCCAGCGGTGAAACCAGCCTCACGCCCGGATCGGCGGGTTTGACGAGACGCGGCGTCACCATAATCACCAGGTCGGATTCGTTCTTCTGATAGGATGCACTGCGGAACAATGCGCCAAGGACCGGAATTTTCCCGATCCACGGCAGCTGGCGTTGTACCTTGCGGTTGTTGAATTGCAGCAGACCGGCCATGGCGAAGCTCTGCCCGTCCCGCAATTCCAGAGTCGTCGATGCCCGCCTCACCGACAGGCCTGGAATATTAAAACCCGAAACGGTCACGGAATTCACCGGATCGAGTTCGCTGACCTCCGACTCGATCTTCAGATTGATCACGCCATTTGCCAGGACGGTCGGGGTAAAGGACAATCCAACGCCGAATTTCTTGAACACTATCGTAGTAGTGCCGTCATCCCCGGGCACGAGGATGGGGAACTCGCCGCCGGCCAGAAAGCTCGCCGTATCGCCGGACAGGGCCACCAGATTGGGTTCGGCCAGACGCCGGGCCAGCCCCCGCTCCTCCAGAGCCTGAACGATGACATCGACGGTGACGCCTTTCGACAGCACCCGTTGCAGCAAAGTCCCGAACGGTGTGTTGCCGCTCGGGAAAGCGGCCGCGGCGGTGGCAAATGGGAACAGGACCGAGTCGACCAGGCCACTCGCGCCCGCCAGGCCACCCGCGCCCGCGCTGGAGTTTAACGTCGCCGCTCCCGTAACCCCCTTGGATTTCGACGATAGCAGGGACCAGTTAATGCCCAGATCCCGGCTGGCGCTGCGGCTGACCTCCACGAAGCGCACTTCCAGAAGAACCTGTTGCGACGTGCTCACGCCAATCGCATTCGTCACCGCGTCCTCCGGAGCGAATTGCCTGGCGATCGCGACCGCCCTGGTAACGCTGGGGGCGTCCACCGCCAGCCCGCTCAGCATGATCTTGCCGTTGACTGAACTGGCCTTTATTTGCGAATTGGGAACGAGCTCCCGGAGCTGTCTGTCCAGCTCCGTGACATCGTAGGAAACCTCGACTTCAACGACGCCAAGCAGTTCCTTTTCCGCGTCCAGAATAACCAGCCGCGTCAGGCCGATCGCCTTGCCCAGAACGTACAGGGACTTGTTTGTCAGAGGAATGATATCGGCGATCTCATCGTTGCCGACGAGCACCTCTTTATAGACGCGGCCGAAGCGCAAGGTCGTGGATTTGTTTTGCGCAATCGTAATCCGGGTTATTTTGTGCGGATCATCCAGCTCGTAGATTAGCGGTTGAGCATCGGCCGGGGCGGCGCTGAGAAAAAGCGCGAGCAAACCCATTGCGATGAAACTGAGTACGCCCGGCAAAACATGATAAAGCCGCGCCGAATGCGGATTACGCCATTGATTTCCATATTCTTGCGTCCCTGGCCGGGGCGCAACCGCGCTTGGTGCCCAATGACGAACAAGGCCGCATCAGTCCAGCCGACGTGGAGGCGGCAATCCGCCCCAAAACCAACATTCATTTCCCACCCACCACCCTGGTTTGCTTGGAAAACACCCACAACCGTTGCAGCGGTATGGTTCTGACGCCGGAAGACACCAAGGGCGTCGCCGATGTGGCCCACGCCGCTGGCGCCGCCGTCCACTTGGACGGGGCTAGAATTTTCAACGCCGCCGTGGCCCTGGAAGTCCCCGCTGCGGAGCTGGTCAAGGACGTGGACGACGTTAGTTTTTGCCTCTCCAAAGGCTTGAGCTGCCCGGTGGG
>JADFHH010000108.1 GCA_022567275.1 Pseudomonadota bacterium
CGGTTGCCGGCATCAGCACCGGTGCGCTTTCACTGGATATTGCGCTCGGCGGCAATGGTATTCCACGGGGCAGAACGTGTGAATTGTTCGGCCCGGAAGCGTCCGGCAAGACGACACTGGCACTGCACGTGGTTGCCAATGCCCAAAAAGCCGGCGGTGTCGCGGCGTTTATCGATGCCGAGTACGCTTTAGACACAACCTGGGCGAAGAAAATCGGCGTCGATACCAACAGTATGTTAGTCAGTCAGCCCGATACCGGCGAGCAGGCTCTTAGCATTACCGAGATGCTCATAAAGTCCAACGCCGTGGATATTATCGTTATTGACTCTGTCGCTGCGCTTGTACCGGCCGCGGAGTTGCAGGGCGAGATGGGCCAGAAACGCCGATGCCCGGCGGTTTGGATTGGCGCCCGGAGGCCTGCGCCGCGCGAAAGGCACATCTCTCAGCGGCACAATTGCACGGCTTTGCGGTATTCCCCCAAACGACTGCTGGCGGTTCCTGTCCACTTTATTCTGAATATGACTCGTCCTGATGATCTTCATTTGGTTAACGCCCTGAGCGTTCCCTGTCTCATTTTGCGACACTTCAGCCATGACATCGCAAGTCCCGGGCCAACCCGGCGGCGTTTAAGATTTTCTTGTTCTTAACATTTGTCTCCTAGTCTGGCGGCTTGTTGAGGCGAGAACAGCGAAACGGCCCGCGCAGCATATGACTCACGCTAACGAACCATCAGCCCCCCCCATGCCGCCTCGCCAAAGCCCCCATAGCCCGGCAAGCGGTCCCGATGTGCCGGCTCCCGGCATCGACCTCGTTCCGGCCCTGAATGCCGCCGGTGAAACCGCCTATCTGTGGGACTTCGCCAGCGACACGATTGCCTGGGCCGGCAATGCCGCCCAGTTACTCAAGGTGGCCGAGCCAAACAATCTGAACTCCGGCAACGCGTTCCACCAATTGATCGACTCCGACTATGCCAGCCAGCACTATGAGGCGATCCATAACGCGTCCGGAGCGGATGATGAGGATGGCATCCGGTTTTTTATTCAGTACAAATTCCGGCCCAATGGCCGGCGCAATCCGGAATCCCTGTGGGTTGAAAATCATGGCAAATGCTTTCGCGGACCAACCGGTAAACCGGCGTTCGCGCGCGGCATTATCCGTGTCATCAACCAACGCTACCAGAAGGAGCAACGTCTGCTCTATCTGAGCCGGCATGATGAACTCACCGGTCACCTAAACCGCATTGCGCTGACCGAAGCGCTGAGCGATGCCCTGAGCGAGCTGAAAGAAGAGAATGGCTGCGGCGCTTTCATCATGGTGGCGGTGCGCAATCTCACACATGTGAACGACGTCTACGGCTTCGATATCGGCGATGAGATGATCCAGATCGTCGGCAAGCGTCTGCGCGCCGGCTTGCGCGAAGGCGATGCGATTGGCCGCTACTCTTCGAATAAATTCGGCCTGCTGCTGCGGCACAGCGGCCCTGAAGAACTTGAAATCATCACCAGGCGTTTCTGCGAGGCTATCGGCGATTCGGTGATCGAAACAACGGCTGGCGTATTGACCGCCAGAATCCGCCAGGGCTGCGTGATACTGCCCCAGCAGGCGGATACGGTGCCCTTGCTGTTATCGCGCTCACTCGAGGCGCTGGAGCGCGCAAAGACCTCTCACAACCATTCGATCGCAATGTATGAACCTTGTGCGCAACGTGAATCGCAACGCCAGACGAATATGGCTATGGCTGACCGGATCATTCGCGCCCTGAATGAGCGGCGTATGGTCCTGGCGCTTCAGCCCATCGTCAGCTCTTTCGAACGCAAACCGGTCTATTACGAAGCGCTGGTGCGGATGCGCGAGCCCGATGGCACGATCGTGCCGGCCGGTGAATTCATTCCCATCGCCGAGCGGCTGGGGTTGGTCCGGCTGATCGATCACCGGGTGCTGGAACTTTGCATTCAGTTGCTAAAAGGGTCTCCGAACCTCGTTCTTGCGCTCAACGTATCAGGCGAAACCGCGTCCGATGGCGCATGGCTCAATGCATTGCAGGGGCTTGCGAAGGGTGAACAATCGCTGACCCGGCGCATGTTGGTCGAGATCACCGAAACGGCGGCCATCACCGACATTGAGCAATCGATCAGCTTCGTCAAATCGCTGAAAACGCTCGGCTGCCGGGTCGCAATCGACGATTTTGGCGCGGGCTATTCCTCACTCCAGAAACTGCGCCAGCTCGATTTCGACTCGCTCAAAATCGACGGGGTGTTCGTGCGCAATCTGCCCAACAGCCCCGACGACCAGATTCTGGTCCGCGCGCTTATCGATCTCGCGCATAATTTCGCCATGGATACGGTCGCGGAATGGGTGACCGACGAGGCCACCGCCAAACTGGTTGAAAAAGCGGGCGTGTCTTACATGCAAGGCTATCATCTGGGCGAACCCAGGCTTGTCGATTTCGAGCAAAGCGCGCCGCTTCAAAGCCAGGCATCGTAGAGCCTGACACCTCACAACATTAAAAAACGCATGCTTGACTTGGGGCGCATTGGCGCTTAATCCGGCCAGTGGGACACCCCTCCCCAACGAGGGGCAGCTATCTGTAAGGGTAGGGTCGAATATAATGAGTCCACCAGAGAAACCGGCCGCGCGACCGCTCAATCCGCGTTTTTCTTCCGGTCCGTGCACCAAACATCCGGGCCATTCCCTCGAACATCTCGGCAACGCCTTTCTCGGGCGTTCGCATCGCGCCAGACAAGGCAAGGCGCGGCTTGCGCTGGCCATCGACCGCACGGCGCGATTGCTTGAGCTTCCTGAAGACTACCGCGTGGCCATTGTTCCGGCCTCGGACACCGGCGCGCTGGAAATGGCGCTGTGGTCGCTGTTGGGCGCGCGCGGCGTCGAGGTGCTGGCGTGGGAGAGTTTTGGCAAGACCTGGACCACCGACGTGGTGAAGCAGCTCAAACTAAAAGACGTCCGCCTGCATGAAGCCGGCTATGGTGAATTGCCCGACCTGGGGCAAGTCGATTTCACCCGCGATGTGGTTTTCACATGGAACGGCACCACGTCGGGCGTGCGCGTACCGGATGGGAAGTGGATTGCCAAAGATCGGGACGGCCTCACCATATGCGACGCCACATCCGCAGTCTTCTCGCAAATCCTCGATTGGGACAAGCTCGATGCCACGACCTTCTCCTGGCAAAAGGCGCTCGGCGGCGAGGCGGCGCATGGCATGCTGGTGCTTTCCCCCCGAGCGGTGATGCGCCTTGAGAGCTATACGCCGCCATGGCCCCTGCCGAAGATTTTCCGCCTGACCAAGGGCGGCAAGCTGATGGAAGAATTGTTCCGCGGCATCACCATCAACACGCCATCCATGCTGTGCGTGGAGGACTGGCTCGATGCGCTCGACTGGGCCGAGAGCATCGGCGGGCTGGATGCGCTGGTGGCGCGGGCCGACGTCAATGCTCAAATTCTCGCCGGCTGGGTCGAGAATACGGTGTGGGTGGATTATCTGGCGAAAGTTCCGCCCACGCGCTCCAACACGTCCGTCTGTCTGAAGATTACCGACCCTTGGGTAACGGCGCTGTCTCAGGAGGCCCAACGGGCGTTTGTCGGCAAGTTCACCGGCCTGCTTGAGGATGAAGGCGCCGCCTATGACATCGCAGCGCATCGCGATGCGCCGCCGGGCTTGCGCATCTGGGCCGGCGCGACGATCGAGAAATCCGATATGGCAGCGCTGACGCCTTGGCTCGACTGGGCGTTCGAGAGTGCTAAATCCGCCTAGAAACGACGCACGGAGAAAAATCATGGCGCCACGCGTCCTTATTTCAGACAAGCTGAGCCCGCTCGCGGCGAAGGTGTTCGCCAATCGCGGCATAGAGGTGGACATAAAGGTCGGCCTTGAAAAGGCGGAACTCGCCGAAATCATCGGCGAATATGACGGGCTGGTGGTGCGCTCGGCGACCAAGGTGAGTGCGAAGATTATCGCCAGGGCGGACAAGCTCAAGGTTATTGGCCGGGCCGGGATTGGCGTCGACAATATCGACATCGCCGCCGCGACGGCGCGCGGCATTATCGTGATGAATACGCCGTTTGGCAATTCGATCACGACGGCCGAGCACGCCATCTCGCTGATGTTCGCGCTGGCGCGCCAGATACCGGCGGCCGATGCCTCGACACAGGCCGGCAAGTGGGAGAAGTCGGCCTTTATGGGGGTCGAGCTGACGAACAAGACACTGGGCATCATCGGCTGCGGCAATATCGGCTCCATTGTCGCCGACCGCGCGCTTGGTCTGCACATGAAGGTGCTGGCCTATGATCCGTTTCTCTTACCGGAGCGCGCGGTGGAGATTGGCGTCGAGAAGGTCGAGCTGGACGCGCTGCTGAAACGTTCCGATTTCATCTCGCTGCACACGCCGCTCACCGATAAAACGCGCAACATCATCGACGCCGAGGCGCTCAAAAAGGCGAAAAAGGGCGTGCGCATCATCAATTGCGCGCGCGGCGGGCTGGTCGTGGAATCCGCGCTCAAAGCGGCGCTGGAAGCGGGCCATGTGGCCGGTGCGGCGCTCGATGTCTATGAAGCCGAACCGGCAATCGAGAATATCCTGTTTGGCATGCCAAATGTCATCTGCACGCCGCATCTGGGTGCAGCGACCACCGAAGCGCAGGAGAATGTGGCGGAGCAGGTGGCCGAACAGATGGCCGATTATCTCACCTCCGGCGCCATTACCAACGCCATCAACTTCCCCTCCATCACGGCGGAAGAGGCCCCCCGGCTCAGGCCCTACATCAAGCTCGCCGAGCAACTGGGCTCCTTCGCCGGGCAATTGACGCAAAGCGGCCTCAGGGCGGTTCGTCTCGAATATGCCGGTGAAATCGCCGAGCTCAATACCAAGGCGCTCACTTCAGCCGCACTGGCCGGCGTTCTGCGGCCGATGTTACATGAGGTGAATATGGTCAGTGCGCCGGCAATGGCCAAGGAGCGCGGGATCGACCTTGAAGAAGTGACGCGCGGCCAGGAAGGCGCTTATGGAACCTATATGCGCCTCACCCTCGTGACTGAGCGACAGCAGCGTTCGGTTGCAGGCACCGTGTTCTCCGATGGCAAACCACGCATCATTCAGGTGAAGGGCATCAATATGGAAGCCGAACTCGGCGCCAACATGCTCTATACGACAACCACGGACAAACCGGGTTATATCGGCGCGGTGGGCACGCTGCTCGGGGACAATGACGTGAACATCGCGACCTTCAATCTGGGGCGCGACAAGCCCGGCGGCAATGTCATCGCGCTGATCGAAATAGATGCGCCCATTAGCGATAAAGTGCTGGCCCAGGTCCGGGAATTACCCCTTGTCGTCCAGGCCGCAAGGCTGAGTTTCCAAATCGACTAATGCCGCTACGGGCGCGTGGCATGACGTATACAAGCATCGTGGTATTATGTATTCAAACGCCAAACCCAACGGCTTCAGGCCGTTTGTAAACAACAATATCAGGGGCAGGAAATGACACACGATCTGGATATCGCGCGCGCCGCAAAACTCAAACCCATCACCGAAATCGCCGGCAAGCTGGGCATTCCCGATGACGCGGTGTTGCAGCACGGGCCGTATATCGCCAAGATTGCCCTGCCCTACGTAGAAAGAATCGCGCAAAAACCAGACGGCAAGCTGATCCTGGTGACGGCCATCACACCCACCCCCGCCGGTGAGGGCAAGACCACGACCACGGTCGGCCTTGGCGACGCGCTGAACGCCATGGGCAAGAAGGCCATGATCTGCATCCGCGAACCCTCGCTCGGTCCGGTGTTCGGCATGAAGGGCGGGGCGGCCGGCGGCGGCTATTCCCAGGTCGTGCCCATGGAGCAGATCAATCTGCATTTCACCGGCGATTTCCATGCTATCGGCGCGGCCAACAATCTGCTCGCCGCCATGCTCGACAATCACATCTACTGGAGCAACGAGCTTGACCTCGATGAACGGCGCATCACCTGGAAGCGCGTCGTCGATATGAACGACCGGGCATTGCGAAAAATCGTCAATTCGCTCGGCGGGCGCATCAACGGTTTTCCGCGTGAAGACGGTTTTGACATTGTCGTGGCATCGGAGGTCATGGCGATCTTCTGTCTGGCGACCGGCATGCGCGATCTGGAGCAGCGGCTCGGCGACATCATCGTTGGATATACCCGAAAAAACAAGCCGGTGAGCGCGCGCGACAGCAAGTCGCATGTCCCCATGACCGTGCTGCTGCAGGACGCCCCG
>JADFHH010000109.1 GCA_022567275.1 Pseudomonadota bacterium
CATCCCGCTCGAGCCTGTACGCACGCGATATAATAGTTGACTATAACATCGCTGCCGATATCCGCTGGCTATATAACTTAAACGCCCTGTCATTAAGATTTACCTCCATGGAGGGGGCTCCAAAGAGCCAATTTACAGTGACAACATTTGACGAATACAAGAAACGCTTAAGAAATGATGTGATTATTTGCATTGTTATAATGGTGGTTTCTTTTGCAGTATTTTCATATTATCAGGTTTTCGAATTAATTCTCGATTGGGTTTTGGCGCCACAACAAGAATATATAGAGCTGGACGAAATTATTTTGTCCCTGGCGCTGGGAAGCGTTGTGTTTTCCTGGTTTGCCTATCGGCGGTGGCGTGAGCTCAAGTCAGAACTGATAGCAAGCAAAAAGCTCAATATAAAACTCAACACGGCGCTCGAAGCGCGCAAGAAAGGCCAGAGTGCACTTGCACTCTGCTGGACCCGGTTCGTGGATATCGCGGCGATGTCGCAGGACTGGATTTGGGAAAGCGACGAAAATCATGTCATCAAATATATGTCGGATCATTTTTTCACGGAAACCGGCATGGATCGCAACATGATTCAGAATCGAAGCTGGGACGACATTGGCATCAAGTCCGGGTTAAAAAAATTGCGTGGAAAATTTAAATCCCGACAGCCATTTTCAGACGTAAAAATCTCCATGCCAACCAAAGACGGCAAAACAACGCAATGGTCGATTACCGGCAAACCAGTGTTCGATGACGCGGGTGAGTTCATGGGCTATCGCGGCGTTGGCGCCAGCGCGGCGCAAGATGGGTCTTCCGATGACAAGTCCGATGAAGTTAGCGGCCGCCTGGAAGAATTTATCAATCTGGCGGTGATGGAGGAGGCGGCTGCGGATGGCGCGAAAGATGCCGTGCAACTCACCCCCAGAGAGGGGGAGATTCTCGACTGGGTCAGAAAAGGCAAATCCTACGCGCAAATCGCCGAAATTCTTTCCATATCGCGGCGAACGGTCGAATTTCATATCAAAAACGTGATGGACAAGCTGGGCGCCAGCAACAGGGTCTCGGCTGTCGTCATCGCCATGCGGCGCGGGATACTCGGCGCTTAGGAGTCTGCATCTCTATATGGCGTAAAAAAACGTCATCTTTTTTTGGCATATTATCCCCGCAGCATGGACGTGCCCGCTTGGCGCTGCTGCAAACCGTAAACCGTCCGCACAGCTTTTCACATTCTTGTCAACAGGGAAGAATGGAGTATTGGCTCGTGTGTGCGCCGCTAACTTTTTGATATAATAATAACAATTATGGAATGCTCATCCAGGCCCTGATGTGCCCCCCCGTAAATTGCACAGCCTAGTGATTTTACCCCTTATAGAATCCCGTAGAATCGTGCATTAATCGCTCAGCGTTAACCATTTGTTAACGTTAACGATGGAGTCAGGAGCATGGCTTTACAGCTCGGTAAAGTGTGAGATTAGGGTTTGTGGCATAGGGGGTAGAGAGTTGCCGTATATCGATAAAGAGTTGCCATCCGTAGACGATGCCACGCAACTCAACGAGGCGATTGAAGGCGCCTCTGCTGAAGTCATTGAAATCTCCGGCGCCATCAAGTGGTTCGATGCCGCCAAGGGCTATGGCTTCATCGTTCCCGACAATGGCGGACCCGATGTCCTGTTACATGTGACGGTTCTCAGACGCGACGGATTCCCCACCGCCCATGAAGGCGCACGGATCGTTTGTCAGGCGTTGCAGCAACCCAAGGGATTGCAGGCCTACCGTATCCTGGACATGGACGAGAGTACGGCCATCCATCCGTCTCAACTGCCCCAGCGTACCCATGTCAAGGTTGTCCCGGAAAGTGATTATGAGCCTGCCATCGTGAAGTGGTTCAACAAGATCCGCGGCTACGGCTTCCTGACGCGCGGCGAGGATACGCCCGACATATTCGTGCATATCGAAACCGTGCGCCGTTTCGGATTTACCGAACTGCGCCCGGGACAGAGCGTATTGGTCCGCTATGGTTATGGTCCGAAGGGCCTGATGGCGGCAGATATCAAACCGGACACCTCCACCGGTCTGCCCGACGACGATAATTAAAATCAGTTATACACCCTGCAAGCTTGTCCGTGGATTGTCTCAATTCGCGGCGCTTGCCATGGTCTGTTGCATGCTGCTTTTCAGCACCGGACCGGGCGCGGCGCAACAGAGCATCGCGCGCGAGCCCGTGGTGATCGTTACCACTTCCGGCGCGCACAATTTTGCAGTGGAGATTGCCGCGAGCCGCTCTGAACAGGCCCGCGGGCTGATGTTTCGCCGCTCATTGGCGCCCGAACACGGAATGCTGTTCATCTATTCCAAACCCCAATATGTCTCCATGTGGATGCGCAACACCTATGTTTCGCTCGACATGATCTTTATCCGCGCCGATGGCCGGGTTCACCGCATAGAGGCGAATACCGAACCCCTGTCTGAACGCATCATTGAATCGGGTGAGAAGATAAGCGCGGTTCTGGAGCTGGTTGCCGGCACCGCGCGCAGGATCGAACTGCGTGCCGGCGATCTGGTGCGCCATTCGCGCTTCAAAAGCCAGTCCCGGTAAGCAATCTCCCGCCCGTGTGCTTGCCGGAAACCGCCGAAAGGTGTAAGGCAAAAATCGCGCGGCTGCCACAGCCGGTGAAATGAATCGGCGTGGAAAACGAACGCCCGCGTTCGAATGTCGGGGCATGGCGCAGCCTGGTAGCGCACCTGCTTTGGGAGCAGGGGGTCGCAAGTTCGAATCTTGCTGCCCCGACCAATATCCATGTGTTTGGCGCGAACGCGCCGCAATGAAGGGAATGACCATGGTTGCGCGCATCTACAGACCGGCTAGGACGGCGATGCAATCGGGCACGGCAGGGAGCAAAAAATGGCTATTGGAGTTTCAGCCCGAGGCGCGCCGGGAAGTGGAACCGCTCATGGGCTGGACAAGTTCGCGCGACATGAAGTCGCAAATCCGTATGTCATTCGCCACCAGGGATGAGGCCATCGCCTATGCGCGCGGCAACGCAATAGCTTTTGTGGTCTGCGAGCCAAAGCCGCGCAAGCGCAAGCCCAAATCCTATTCCGATAATTTCAGGTTCGGGCGCATCGGTTCATGGACTCACTGAAGGCGCGGATTCGCCCATTTTGTTCCGGTCCCGTAGCTCAACCGGATAGAGCGGCGGATTTCTAATCCGCAGGTTGCAGGTTCAAGTCCTGCCGGGATCGCCATTTTGCAGCGTTTGCTGCAAACGCTTCACCTGTTCCCGGCGAGCCGCTTGAAACCGGCCTCCAGATCGGCCTTCAGATCGTCCACATTCTCCAGCCCGATATGAAACCGCAAGGCAGGGCCTTCGGCCTTCCATTGGGTCGCCGTACGGTAAGAGGCCGGGTCGAAGGGGATGACCAGGCTTTCATACCCGCCCCATGATGAGCCTATCCCGAACAGGGTGAGATCATTGACCATCGCGGCGAGCGCGTTGTCCGGGCAGGGTTTCAAAATGATCGAGAACAAGCCGGACGCGCCGGAAAAATCACGTTTCCAGATATCGTGCTGCGGGTGGTCTTCACGCGCGGGATGAATGACGCGCGCGACCTCGGGCCGCGCGGCGAACCAGTTGGCCATATCAAGCGCGGATTTCCAGTGACGCTCCAGCCGCACCGCGAGCGTGCGCAATCCACGCAGACAAAGTTGCGTGTCTTCAGGCCCCGGACACTGGCCCAGATCTCCGTGGGTCTGCCGCAATTGTTTGGCTAGCGCCTGGGTTGTGGTTACCGATCCCAGATTTACGTCGGCATGACCGCCGAAATATTTTGTCCCGGCATGCACCACAATATCGGCGCCGAGCGCCAGCGGGTTGTAATAAAGCGGTGTCGCCCAGGTGTTGTCGCTCAATACCGGCACGTCGCGGTCATGCGCGGCTTTTGCTATGGCCGGCAAATCCTGAATCTCGAAGCTCAGCGATCCTGGCGATTCCGTATAGATGAGCTGCGTGTTGTCCTGGATGAGATCGGCAATGCCAGCGCCGATCAGGGGATCGAAGAAGCTGGCCTCCACACCCAGGCGTTTCAGGATATTTTGGCATATTTTGCGTGTGGGCTTGTACACGCTATCGGTCACAAGCACGTGGCCGCCGGCGCTCACCACCGACAAAAGGCCAATGGCGCAAGCGGATAATCCTGAAGGGGTGAGCACGCTATGCGCGCCCCCTTCCAATGCGGTGATGGCGTTTTCCAGCGCACGAATGGTCGGTGTGCCGCGCCGTCCATAGGTGTAGTCCTGCGCATGCGATACATAAGCTTCCACTGTTGGAAACAGAACCGTCGAGCCGCGATACAAGGGGGGATTGACGAAGCCAAAATTCTCGAAAGGGCTGCTGCCCAAATGAGTCAGACGGGTTTCTATCCGATGCCCTTTGGCGCCGGGTATTTTTGCTTTGGACATATGGCGAGCCTTCACATAGAAAACGGTTTGATCAGGCGAGACCCAAAGCGTCAAGTCCTCCGGGCAAGTGGAAATTTTTTAGAACAATGCTTGAGTATACCAGGCAAGACACGCATACTCAGGCATATTTTCAGGGGAGTGGTATGGCAACAGCACCTAAACGCAAGAAGGCAACGGCGAAGAAAGCCGCGCCGCGTTCCGGAAACGGGCGCGCCACATCAAAAAACAAAATGTCCGTCAGCGATGAGGTGGCGATCGAAATCACGGCCATGCACAAATGGTACGGAAATTTCCATGTGCTGAAGGACATCAATCTCACTGTTCACAAGGGTGAGCGGATTGTGATCTGCGGCCCTTCCGGTTCGGGCAAGTCGACCCTTATCCGCTGCATCAACAGGCTGGAGGAACACCAGAAAGGCGACATCATCGTCGATGGTATCGAGCTCACCGGCGATCTCAAAAAGATCGATGAAATTCGCCGCGAAGTTGGCATCGTGTTCCAGCACTTCAATCTGTTCCCGCATCTTACAATCCTGGAGAACTGCACACTCGGCCTCATCTGGGTGCGGAAAATGCCCAAGTTGAAAGCCATAGAGACGGCAATGAAATATCTGGAACGGGTGCAGATTCCAGAACAGGCGCACAAATATCCGGGCCAGCTTTCAGGCGGCCAGCAGCAGCGCGTCGCGATTGCGCGCTCCTTGTGCATGAGCCCCAAGATCATGCTGTTCGATGAGGTGACTTCGGCGCTCGACCCGGAAATGATCAAGGAAGTGCTCGACGTGATGGTCGGTCTTGCGCATGAGGGCATGACCATGCTGGTGGTGACCCATGAGATGGGATTTGCCAAAGAGGTGGCCAACCGCGTCATCTTCATGGATGAGGGGGAGATTATCGAGCAGAACGAGCCGGAGCCGTTCTTCAATAACCCGCAGCATGATCGCACAAAGCTCTTTTTGAGCCAGATCCTGATCTAGGGCTTTCTTCAGTCTCGCGTGGCGATAGGCAGGCTATGGTCCGCGCCCCATTCGCTCCAGGACCCATCATAGACTGACGCCTGGCGGTGGCCGATGATGGCCAGCGCCAGCGCCAATATGCTCGCCGTGACGCCCGATCCACAAGAGTTGGCGACGGGCCGGGAGAGATCGACGCCGGCTTTTTCAAAAATCCGTTTGAGGTCCTTAGCGGCTTTGAACGTGCCGTCTGCGTTCAGGAGTTCAGCAAAGGGCAGGTTGAGCGATCCGGGAATATGGCCAGAGCGCAGCCCTGCGCGCGGCTCCGGCGCTTCTCCGTGAAACCGGTCAGCGGAACGCGCATCGACGATTTGTTCCGAGCTATCGCTGATTATCTTCAAAATATCATCACGGCCGCGGACCAGGTCGCCATTCAACCTTGAGGTAAAATGCCGCGCGAGACGCGCTCGCGGCTTACCGTCTTCCAGAGGACGGCCTTCCTTCTTCCATTTGGCGAGCCCGCCATTCAGTACGCCCACGCCGTCATGGCCCATGGCCCGAAAAGTCCACCACACACGCGCGGCTGAAAACATGCCGGCCGCATCATAGACGACAAGGCGCATGCCATCGCCGATCCCCAGCTTTCTCATAGCTGAGGAAAATTGCTCCGGGCTTGGCAGCATATGCGGCAGGGGGACACTGGTATCGGCGATCTTGTCGATATCGAAAAACACCGCGCCGGGTATGCGCGCTTGCAGATATTCCTGATAGGGATCGCGCCCCGCACCGGGCAAA
>JADFHH010000110.1 GCA_022567275.1 Pseudomonadota bacterium
GAGACTGGAGTCGAAGAACATTATGTTGCCGTATGTTTGCGATGGACTCAATGCATCAGATATCGAAAAACGCAGTGAAAACAGTGACTTAATGGTGGGCCCGGCAGGATTCGAACCTGCGACAACACCGTTATGAGCGGTGGGTTCTGACCGCTGAACTACGGGCCCGCGCGCAGCCTAGCGAAAGCCTCCCCGAGGTCAAATGAAAAGGGCGTCCAGCCCCCGCGGCGGACGCCCTGGAAGGACCGTGGAGAGCGCCCTAGAAGTCCAGGAAGCTGCGCAGCTTGCGGCTGCGGCTCGGATGCTTGAGCTTGCGCAGCGCCTTGGCCTCGATCTGGCGAATGCGCTCGCGGGTCACCGAGAATTGCTGACCGACCTCTTCGAGGGTGTGATCGGTGTTCATGCCGATGCCGAAGCGCATGCGCAACACGCGCTCCTCGCGCGGCGTCAGGCTGGCGAGCACCCGGGTGGTGGTCTCGCGCAAATTCGAATGGATCGCCGCGTCGACCGGCAGCACGGCGTTCTTGTCTTCGATGAAATCGCCCAGATGGCTGTCTTCCTCGTCGCCGATGGGGGTCTCCAGGCTGATCGGCTCCTTGGCGATCTTCATCACCTTGCGGACTTTCTCGAGCGGCATGCCGAGACGCACGGCGATCTCCTCGGAGGTCGGCTCGCGGCCGATCTCGTGGAGCATCTGGCGCGAGGTGCGCACCAGCTTGTTGATGGTCTCGATCATGTGGACGGGAATGCGGATGGTGCGCGCCTGATCGGCGATCGAGCGGGTGATCGCCTGGCGGATCCACCAGGTGGCGTAGGTGGAGAATTTATAGCCGCGGCGGTATTCGAATTTGTCGACCGCCTTCATCAGGCCGATATTGCCTTCCTGAATGAGATCGAGGAATTGCAGTCCGCGGTTGGTGTATTTCTTGGCGATGGAGATGACCAGGCGCAAATTCGCTTCCACCATCTCCTTCTTGGCGATGGCCGCCTCGCGCTCGCCCTTCTGCACGATGCGGACGATGCGCCGGAATTCTGAAATCTCCAGCCCCGTCTCGGTGGCCAGTGACTGGATATCCTTGCGGATGATTTTGATATTCGGGCGCTCGCCCTTGACGAACGGCTCCCAGCCCTTCTTTTTCAGCCGCCCGACGCGGCGTATCCAGTTGGGATCGAGCTCGTTGCCGTGATATTCGGCGATGAAATCCTCGCGCGCCACGGAATAGGAATCAGCCAGCCGCATCATCCGGCCTTCAAAGCCCACCAGCCGGCGGTTGATGCCGTAAAGCTGGTCGACCAGCGCCTCGATGCGGTTATTGTTGAGCGACAGGCTCTTCACCTCGCCCACGATGTTCTGCTTCAGCTCGCCGTAGCGGCGCTTCTGGCGGGTCGAGAGCGTGTCGCGCTTCATCGCCTTCTCGACCAGCTGATCCTGCAGGCGGCGCAGCTTCTTGTAATTGCCGGCCACCTGATCGAAGGTTTTCAGCACATCGGGCTTGAGTTCGGCCTCCATGGCGGCAAGCGACAACGAGTTTTCAAGATCCTCGTCGTCCTCGTCGTCCTCATCGTCCTCATCGTTCTCCTCGCCCTCTTCGCCCTGTGTTTTCGCGTCGTCGTCCCCGGGGCGATTATCGCTCTGAAGCACGGCGGGCCTGGCGTCGTGTCCGGTTCCCGGTACGCCGGCGCCATTGGTCCTGGCTTGCGCGCTCTCGCCATCCGCGCCTTGCACGGTCTCTGGCGCGCCTTGCACGCCGTGTGCGCCTTGTACGGCTTGACGATAAGGGCTGGCGGCACCGCCCGGCCTTGCGGCCGGGGCCTGCTGTTTGGCGTCGGGGCCGGCATAGGTGGCGCTCAGATCGATAATATCGCGCAGCAATATACGTCCTTCATTGAGCTCATCGCGCCAGATGATGATGGCCTGGAAGGTGAGCGGGCTTTCGCACAAGCCGGCGATCATGGCCTCGCGGCCGGCCTCGATGCGCTTGGCGATGGCGATCTCGCCTTCGCGCGACAGCAACTCCACGGTGCCCATTTCGCGCAGATACATGCGCACCGGATCGTCGGTGCGTTCGGAGGCGGAGGAATTGGTGGTTTTGACGATGGGTTTCGGGGTGACGACCGCCGGGCTTTTCTTGGCCGCGGCGTCATCGCCCTCCTCGCCCTCGTCGGAATCGACCACATTGACGCCCATATCGGAGAACATCGCCATGGTGTCCTCGATCTGCTCCGACGACACCTGGTCCGGCGGCAGCACCGCGTTGATCTCGCCATAGGTCACATAGCCGCGTTTCTTGGCGGCCTTGATCAACTTCTTAACCGCCGCATCCGAATCATCGAGCAGAGGCGCGTCGGAACTCTCGCCCGAGGGCGTTGCACGTTCTTCACTCTGTACCGTTTTGGTCGCCATGATTGTCTTTCAAACCCTTGCAGAAAAGTCCCTGGCCCGCGGCGCTGGAGTGCGCCGGCACGCGGGGGCGTCTCACTGTTTAAGAAAGCGGATCGGCGGGACGCCCTGATTCCGCTCCATATCCCGCAATGCTTGCCTCCATGCCGTCCAGATCGAAAAGCTGTTTTCGAATTGCATCGAGCCGCTCAAGCGCGGCATCGCTGCCCTCGGTCTGGAACGCGTGTTGTGCCGCTGCAAGTTCCCGCCCCAGATCGACCGACTTGCGATGCAACGCCAATATATGCCGCCACCCGGTTTCCACATCGCTATGCGCGGCGCCGGGTTCGGCAGACCAGTCACTCTTGTGTGTAATGGCGCGCTCGACCCGGGCCATGACAGCGCCATTCTCGCTCTGTTTCAAGTGAGTGCGAAAGGCCTCGGAGTCAAGAGGTTTTTCGCCAGTTGCGAGATTTAACATTTCATCGCGCAACGCTTCCAGCCGCCGGTTTTCAAAGCAGATCGCGGCGATTTCCTCGGGGTACGCGTCCAGCAGCCAGGGATGATTGAGCAAGGTATGCAGGATGAGCGCCTCGCGCGCGGCTATTTCCGAGTGTCCGCGCACCAGCGCGCTCATCTTCAGACTCTCGGAAACGCCGCCGCGCCGCCACACATCCGGGCGCGGATTGCGCGTAAAATCACGCCTGGGGGTTCTGTCGAAGCGCGAACGCCGAAGGGTCTCGCGCCGCGCGCCGCGCGCGCCCCACAGCTTGTTCAGCCGTGCGGCGATGTCCTCGCCATAATGGCGGCGCACGCGGTTGCTGGCGATGTGCTTGAGCAAATCCGCCAATCTGTCCTCAAGCGCGGCGCGGCGTTCCGGGGTTGAAAAATCACCCCCCTCCACCTCGCGCGTCCATAAAACATCGGACAGGCTCCGCGCCTTTTCGATCAGCGCCCGGAACGCTTCCGCGCCGTGTTCGGCAATCATATCGTCCGGGTCCTGGCCCTGGGGCAGAAAGGCGAATTTGAGGCTGCGTCCGGACTCCAGCAGCCCCAGCGCGGTATCGACCGCCCGGAAAGCCGCCTTGCGTCCGGCTGCATCGCCGTCGAAACACAGCACTGGTTCGTTTCCCATGCGCCAGAGCGCCTTGAGCTGGTCGCCGCTGAGCGCGGTGCCGAGCGGCGCCACCGTATTGGCAAGGCCTGCCTGCGCCAGCGCAATCACATCCATATAGCCTTCAACGACAATGATTTGCCCCCGCTCATACGCCGCCTTGCGCGCCGCGCCAATATTGAACAGCACGGAGCGCTTGTGAAACAGCGGCGTCTCGGGAGAGTTCACATACTTTGCCTTGGCGCCCGGTGCAAGCGCGCGCCCGCCAAAGGCAATCACCCGGTCCTTATGGTCGCGGATGGGGAAAATCAGCCGCTCGCGAAACCGGTCATAGGAAACCGGGATATCATCCCCGGCGATGACAAGTCCCGCCTCAACCATCGCCGATACATCATATCCTTTCCCGGCCAGATGTTCCTTCAAGCCGTGACGGTTTTTTCCGCCATAGCCGAGACGAAACGCCGCGATTGTTTCACCGGCGACCCCGCGCCCGTGCAAATACTCGCGCACCACGCCGCCGGAACGCGCCGCCAACTGTTGTTCGAAAAAGACGCACGCCGCCTCCATGGCCGCGCGCAGCCGCTCGCGGCCCTGCTCGCGCTGCTCGTCCCGAGGCGAGGCTTTGGGCATCTCCAGCCCGGCCTCGCCCGCCAGACGTTCGACGCTTTCTGGAAACGACAGCCCTTCGGTTTTCTGCAAGAAGGAAAAAATGTCGCCATGCTCGCCGCTGGCGAAGCAGTGATAAAACCCTTTTTGGTCATTGACCGTGAAAGAGGGCGTCTTCTCCTGCTTGAACGGGCTCAGAGCGATATATTCACGCCCCTGCCGCTTTAACTTCACGCGCTTTCCAACCACCTGCGAGACGGGCAGGCGGTCGCGAATGTCGTCGAGGAATGAGGGGTCGAAGCGCATCGGAGCTTTCAGGTGCGAATCAGTTTGGCTACCGTGAGTTCGAACCTAGCCAAATTCACGGCCCCGCGCCAACCACGCGCAAGTCGGTGCGCCACGGTGGAAAAGCTGGGGATGATTGGCTGCGGCCGGGCGCGTTGCGGCGCAGGACGGGGAAATCGACAGGAGGGGCGGGTCTGAATGGCGGAAATTCCGGGCAAATGGCCTTCCGGCCGAGGGCTGATCTCCAACATCGGGTCATCGGTTGGCCGGGAAAACAAATTGTTCCAGAGATAGCGGAAATTGGGTACTGTCGCAGTGGATTTGACGGTTATCCGGGGAATGCCGGTCAAAATCCCGTCGAATTGGCGAGGGATTTCGATTTGGGCGTCTTCCGCCACGCGCACTGCGTAATTTCCTGATTGTTGAGGGCTCTCATGCCGAGAAAAGTCGTCATCACCTGCGCACTGACCGGCTCCCAGGATACCTGTGCCAAAAACCCGGCCATTCCGGCCAGCCCGGAAGAGATAGCGCAATCGGCGATCGATGCGGCGAAGGCAGGCGCTTCGGTCGTTCATATCCATGTGCGCGACCCTGAAACAAAACTCGCCAGCATGGACGAAGCTCTCTATGCGGAAGCGGTGAAACGCATTGGCGACAGCGGCAGCGATGTGATCATCAACCTGACCACGGGCCCCGGGGCGCGATATGAGCCGGGCGGGGAAGACCCGGCCGTTCCCGGCCCCGCCACGACACTCAAGAGCCCGGCGGAGCGGGTGAAGCATATCCTCGCCCTCAAGCCACCCGTCTGCACCCTTGACGTCGCCACCTTCAATTTCGGCGAGAGCGTGTTCATGAACACCCCGGCCCATCTGCGCGAGATGGCGGATGCTATCAACTCGGCCGGTGTGAAGCCGGAAATCGAGGTGTTCGACACCGGTCATATCGTGCTCGCCAGGCACCTGATCCATGAGGGGCACCTGAAAGAGCCGCCGCTATTCCAGCTCTGCCTCGGCATCCCCTATGGGGCCCCGGCAACACCCGAAGCCATGGTCGCCATGCGGAATATGCTTCCCGGGAATGCCGTCTGGTCCGCCTTCGGTATCGGGCGCTCCGAGTTTCCGATGGTTGCTCAGAGCGTGATCGCCGGCGGACATGTGCGTGTCGGGCTGGAAGACAATCTGTATATGGCGAAGGGCGTACTCGCCCCTTCCAACGCCGCGCTGGTGGAACGAGCCGCCCGCATCATCGAAGAGCTGGGCTCGCAAGTTGCCACGCCTGACGAAGCGCGGGAAATATTCGGGGTTTGAAGGAAACAGGCTCCACGGCCTGCTAACCCGAAAGAATCATGAAAAGGCACCGCCAAACCCCTATAGTGCGTTATGATTCAATTGCTTAAGTTGACAAAACGCGGAGGATTTGGCGGTGACGGATTGTACCCCTTTGAGCTTTGATTTTCCAGCCTGCCGCAAGCGGCGCGTCGAGGTTGATTTTTCCGGTGGCGACATCACCTCCAGCGGCGGGGTCCTGCTGCTGCGGCAGGCGGACCGGCTGACCGGTTTGACGGCTTCGCTGGCGCGGCGGCTGACCGATGCCCGCCAGCGGGGCAAGGTCGCGCATGGTTTTGCCGCCATGCTGCGCCAGCGGGTGTTCGCGCTGGCGCTGGGCTACGAGGTTCTGGTGGAGGGCTTCATCGCCTCGCATCCGGAGCCGCCCGAGGAACTCATACCAAGGGTCATTGAGACCGACTCATGGCCGATGCTTCGTGCCGCGCCCTCCAGGGCGCT
>JADFHH010000111.1 GCA_022567275.1 Pseudomonadota bacterium
ACCGCGCGCACGCCGATCGGCAAGGCGTTCCGCGGCGCTTTCAACAAAACCCATGGCGCGGTGCTGGCCGGTCATGCGATCAAGCACGCAGTTGAGCGTGCAGGCATTGAGCCTGAAGAGGTCGAAGATGTAATCATCGGCTGCGGTTATCCCGAAGGCGCCACGGGAAAAAATATCGCCCGGCTGGCGGCCTATCGCGCCGGTCTGCCGGTGACGACCGCCGGAACGACTGTCAACCGATTCTGCTCCTCGGGGCTTCAAACCATAGCCATGGCGGCCCACCGCGTCGTGATGGACAAGGTGCCGATCATGGTGGCGGGAGGCGTTGAATCCGTCTCCCTCGTGCAGCCGAACCTGAACCGTCACCATTTCGAGGAAGACTGGCTGATGAAGAACAAGCCCGAGATGTGGATGGGCATGATCGACACCGCCGACATCGTGGCGAAGCGCTATGGCGTCTCGCGGGAGGCGCAGGACGAATATGCGGTCGCAAGCCAGCAGCGCACCGCGGCGGCACAGGAAGCGGGTTGTTTCGACGGCGAGATTGTGCCGCTCGCTACGGTCAAGGAAGTCAAGAACAAGGAAACCGGCGAGATCCATGACGAACAGGTGACCCTGGCCAAGGACGAAGGCAACCGTCCCGGTACCAGCGCCGAAGGCCTGGCAAAATTGCCGCCGGTGATGGGCGAGGACAAGTTCATTACCGCCGGCAATGCCAGTCAGTTGTCCGACGGCGCATCGGCCTGCGTATTGATGGATGCAAAGCTTGCCGAAAAACGCGGGCTTCAGCCGCTCGGCATTTTCAAGGGGCTCGCGGTCGCCGGGTGCGAGCCGGACGAAATGGGGATCGGTCCGGTCTTCGCGGTGCCGCGGCTGCTGGAACGGTTCGGCATGAAAATGGATGACATCGATCTGTGGGAGCTGAACGAGGCCTTTGCCGTGCAGGTCATCTACTGCCGCGACAAGCTCGGCATCCCGATGGAGAAGCTCAACGTCAATGGCGGGTCGATCTCGATCGGCCACCCCTTTGGCATGACAGGCGCGCGCCTCGCCGGCCATATCCTCATTGAAGGCAAACGGCGCAAGGCGAAGCATTGTGTCGTCACCATGTGCATCGGTGGCGGCATGGGTGCGGCGGGCCTGTTCGAGGTCGCCTGAGCGGGGCAGCAATGAAACCCGATCGCGAGGTCATCGATGTGCGCGCCGATGAGCGCTTCGATGCGGCACGGCTCGAACCCTGGCTGCGTGAGCGTCTGCCGGGTACGCAGGGGCCGTTACAACTGGCCCAGTTCGGCGGCGGTCACGCCAACCTCACCTACCTGATCTCCTTCGGCGCAACCGAATATGTGTTGCGCCGCCCGCCGCTGGGACCTGTCGCGCCGTCATCCCACGACATGAGCCGCGAACACCGGGTGTTGAAGGATTTGTGGCAGGTGTTTCCGCTCGCGCCGCGAAGCTATGTCATGTGTGAGGATGAATCGATTATTGGCGCCCCGTTTCACGTCATGGAGCGCCGTCATGGCATCGCCATCCGCACAAAACTTCCCGCGGGCTATGACTGGACGCCTGAGCTGAACGCCCGCGTCGGCAATATGGCGATAGATGTTCTATCAAAATTGCATTGCGTTGACCCGGCGGATGCGGGACTGGGCGGGCTTGGACGCCCGGAGGGTTTTGTGAAAAGGCAACTCTCTGGCTGGAGCAAGCGCTGGGAGGCGGCGAAACATGAGGACTCCCCGGCAATGGGAGCAATCATTTCATGGCTGGAGCGCGGCTTGCGGCGGGACGATACGGTCACCCTGTTGCACAATGACTACAAGCTCGACAATTTGCTGGTCGATGCGGTCGATCCGGCCCGCGCGGCCGCCGTGCTCGACTGGGACATGTGCACGCGCGGCGATCCGCTGATGGATTTAGGTTACGCTCTCACCTTTTGGGGTGAGGCGGGCGATGATCAAAGCTGGATCGACGCGGCCTCGATGCCGACCTGGAACCCCGGCTTCCCCACCCGCGAGGATGTGATCGAGCGTTATGCCCGTGCGACCGGTTTCGATTGCGGCCATGTCCACTGGTACCACGTCTTCGGCGTATTCAAGATCGCAGTGGTTCTTCAGCAGATATATATTCGATTCCTGCGCGGGCAAACGCGCGATGAGCGTTTTTCCGTGTTCGGAGAACGAGTCGCCGCGCTTATCGACAAAGGGAAGGCTCTGGCGAAGCTGTAGATGCTCACGTGTAGCGGCCGCTGGCGATGGTGTTACCGCCATCGACAACCAGCGTATGGCCGGTGACGAAGCTCCCCGCAGGTGCGGCAAGAAACAGCGCCGCGCCGGCGATATCCTCGGGCTCGCCCAGCCGCCCGATCGGGTAGGAGGCGAGTGCTTGCGCGTTCGCTTCGGGGTCTTCCCACAGGGCGCGCGCGAAATCGGTGCGCACCAGCCCCGGCGCGATACAGTTGACGCGGATATTCGCGTGCCCCCATTCGACCGCCAGATTGCGCGCGAGCTGCATGTCCGCCGCCTTCGAGAGCGCATATGCGCCGAGCCTGTCGTTGCCTTTCAGCCCGCTGATACTGGAGACGATAATAACCGCGCCATCCTTGCGCTCGGCCATTTGCGGGATCACCATGTTGCAGAGCCACAGATTGCTCTTGACATTGGTGTCCATGATCTTGTCGTAGGCGTCTTCGGGGATGTCCGCCAGCGGACCGTAGTAGGGGTTGACGGCGGCGTTGCAAACCAGCACGTCGATTTGGCCCCACTCTTCCAGCGTCGCTTCGACCAGCGCCTGAAGCTGTTGCTTGTGCGAAATATTGCATGGGACCGCGATTGAGCACCCGCCGGCATCGTTTATCGCTGACGCCACTTCGTTGCACTTGTCTTCTTTTCGGCTCGATATGACGACCTTGGCGCCGGCCTGTGCAAAGGCTTCGGCGATCGCCCTGCCGATGCCCTTGGTCGAGCCGGTGACGACCGCCACTTTACCGGAGAGGTCAAACAGAGTCTTTATATCCACGGGTCCTGTTTTTCTTTCGTTTATTGGACTGCACATTCATTCCTGATAGATTCTAGCGTAAAGAAAACGGACTGTGGAGGCTATTATAGTCGCCAAGTTCAAAATCAACAGACAAACGCTGTTTGGCCAGGAGTAGATTTGCAAAAAGGTTTCTCCGCTCTTGATCGCCGTGCCGGATTGATCTCGCTGCTCGAACCCGGGAGCGTCGCTATAGTCGGTGCATCCGACGACCCGGCGCGTATCGGCGGGCGGCCGTTACGCTATATGCGTGAGGCCGGATTTGACGGCGCGATCTATCCGGTCAATCCGAACCGCGAGATGGTTCAGGGATTGAAGACATTTGCGTCGGTCCGCGATATCCCCGAACCAGTCGATTGCGTCATCATCGCAGTGCCGGCGAAGATTGTTGTAAAAACCCTTGAGGACTGCGCCGCCATGGGCGTGAAGTCAGCCGTCATATTCAGCTCCGGATTCGCCGAAGCCGGATCGGATGGCGAAGCGATGCAGGCGCAATTATCCGATATCGCCGAGAGCAGCGGTATTCGGATACTAGGGCCGAACTGCCTCGGTATTCTGAGCTTCAAGGCACGCTTTTTCGCGACATTCTCTGCCTCCGGAGATGGTGGTTTTACCGCGCCCGGCCCGTTGGCCATCATCAGCCAGAGCGGTGCCTATGGCACCCATCTTTATGCCGTGGCGAGAAGCTGGGGGCTGGGCGTCTCTCATGTCATTACCACCGGAAACGAATGCGATATCGACGTCGCCGAGTGCATCGGCTGGGCGGCGGAGGCTGACGAGGTCAAGATTATTGCCGCCTATGCGGAGGGCGTTAAGGACGGTCCTGCCCTTATTCGAAGTCTGAAGCTGGCGCGGGCCAACAACAAGCCGGTCATTTTTATGAAGGCTGGCTGTAGCGAGGAAGGCGCCGCCGCCGCCGTCTCGCATACCGCCTCGCTCGCCGGTGCGGACGAGATCTATGACGCGGTCTTCAGCCAGTACGGCGTGCACCGCGCCGGCACCACCGAGGAGATGCTCGATATCGCCTATGCCTGCACCGCAGGCATCTATCCCGCAGGCAACAGGATCGGACTGGTCACGATCTCGGGCGGAGTCGGCGTACTGATGGCCGACTATGCGAACAAGCTGGGTTTGCATGTTGCACCTATGCCCAAGGCAGCCCAGGAAAAACTGAAAGCCGCCTTGCCATTTGCCTCGCCGCGTAATCCGGTCGATGCGACGGCCCAGATATTCAACGACCTGACCCTGTTCGGAAAGAACTTCTCGATCATGCTGGATGAGGGGAAATACGATGTCGCGGTTGCGTTTTTCACCATCGCCGCCGCCTCGCCCTATATCGTTGACCCGCTGCTGAAGGAGCTGGACATATTGCGGAAGCGGTTCCCGGACCGGCTCATCTTTCTGTCGCTCATGGGACCGGGCGAGATCGTCGCGCGTTACCGGAACGCGGGATATCTGACTTTCGAGGATCCCTGCCGGGCGATTGCCGCTGCATCGGCGCTTGTTGGATTCGGGGCGAGCTTTGCTTCGATTGGATCATCCACGACGCACGATACCGGCGAGACCCGCCCGCGCAAGCAGCTTCCCGCCCGGCCATTGAGCGAATGGGAGTCTCGTGAGCTTCTGGCCAGCGCGGGTATTCCTGTCATTGAGGGCAAGCTTGCGAAAAACGCCGAACAGGCCGCGCAAGCTGCTGCAGCGCTCGGCTGCCCTGTGGTGCTGAAGATCAATGGCGCCGATATCAGCCATAAGACGGAGCTCGGCGGTGTGGAGCTCAATATCGCCACGCCGGACGGCGCCCGCCGGCTTTATGACGAATTGCGGGCCCGCGTGAGAAAACATGCGCCCGATGTGCAGCCCGATGGCGTGATCGTGGCGCCGATGATCGGCGGCGGCGTTGAGACGATACTCGGCGTTCAGCTCGATCCGGTGTTCGGCCCCGCCGTCATGTTCGGTCTTGGCGGCGTGTTCGTCGAAGTGTTTCGCGATGTCGTGTTCCGGCTTGCGCCTTTCAGCCGCGATGAGGCCATGAAAATGATTTTTGGCATAAAGGGCGCAAAATTGCTGCGCGGTGTCCGGGGCCACCCGCCATCGGACGTGGACGCGCTGGCCGATGCACTGGTCGCGTTGTCACGATTTGCCGATGGTCATGGCGATATTCTGGCAAGCATCGACATCAACCCATTCGTGGTATTCCCCGAAGGGCGCGGTGCGCTGGCCCTAGATTGCCTGGTCGTACCGAAGGGTGCGGTGGCGCTCGAGCAGAAAAATTAGGGACCTGTATACATGTGTGACCTGACGCCACCACGCCATGTTTACGCTCCGTTAACCTTCAATTCCGAAGGGTGCACGGCGGGTAACCGTCGCAAGAGATTTTCAAACCACTATCAAATATGATACATTCACATGATATACTGTGTACTCTAGGTGACGTGTAGTGCGCTATGACTCGCTTTTAGGAACTTAAAATGACCACTCAAATGAAAGCCAAAATCATCCGTATCAGGATTGAGCCAGGTGACGCCGATCTTTTGTTTGCGACCAGTCCGGATATCAAGGGACTGCTGGTGGCTGAGAACAACGCAGAGGCTCTGGAGCGCGAAATCCCTAAGGCAATCCGGGATATGTATGCGGTAAGTGGCGTTGATGTCGTTGTTTCACCTGTCGAAGACGACGACGGAGACGAGGACAATTCCCAGCCTTGGGTCGCCATGCCCGCCGACTTGGCCCGCGCTGCGCTAGGCTAGCCGTTAGTTCTTCGTTTTTTCGTGAAACAGCTTGAGCCGCTCGATAATTGCGGCTCTTTCCTCCGGCGTCTTTTCCTTTGCCAACGGCACGCCTTGCGGTTCCCCATTCGCTGTCAAAAACACGGTCGGGATGTTAGTCCCATGGAGGGGGATACGTTTGACGGCGGCGTAATATTCATCCTCGGTCATGATCCGCGACCCCCGCAACGTCATGCTTCTTTTCGTTTTTTGACGTTACGGTGATGTCGCCATCTCCCTCACTTGCCTTCGTGGCGGCAACACAACCGGCGGTGGGCCGGTGCACTTACACTCGTAAGAATCGCATGCCCGCCGCCTCCAT
>JADFHH010000112.1 GCA_022567275.1 Pseudomonadota bacterium
CGCCATGAGAGTAGGGCCGTGATACCAGTGCATCTGTGCGCCAGGGTTGATGATATTGTCGCCCTGCGCCGCGCACACCGGGATAGCGACGTACTCTTCAAACCCAAGCGGCTCCGTAAAGCTTGCGAAATCCGCCGCGATCTCGTCGAAACGCTGTTGCGAATAGCCCACCAGATCCATCTTGTTGACGGCGAGGGCAAGTTTGCGGATGCCCAGCAAATTCACGATACAGCAATGCCGCCGCGTCTGGGTCAGCAGCCCTTTGCGTGCATCGACCAGCAGAACCGCGAAATCGCAGTTCGACGCTCCGGTCGCCATATTGCGGGTGTATTGCTCATGGCCCGGCGTATCGGCGACGATGAATTTACGTTTTGGACTGGAAAAATAGCGATAGGCGACATCGATGGTGATGCCCTGCTCGCGCTCCGCCTGGAGCCCGTCCAAAAGCATGGCCAGATCAAGTTCGCCTGACCCGCCCTTGCCCTTATTGGAGCCGGGATCAATGGCCGCAAGCTGATCGTCATAGACGCATTTGGAATCATACAACAGCCGGCCGATAAGCGTGCTCTTGCCGTCATCGACGCTGCCGCAGGTGAGAAAGCGCAGCAAATCCTTGTTCGCTTCATCGCCGAGCATTGCTTCAATAGCTTTGCCGTCCGGCCCCTGCTCGCGCTGAACCACGGTGAGACGCGCCATCAGAAATAGCCCTCTTGTTTCTTGCGCTCCATGGAGCCGGCCTGATCGTGATCGATGACCCGGCCCTGGCGTTCCGACAGCCGGGAAACCATCAATTCGCCGATGATGCCGGGAAGCGTGGTTGCGTCCGATTCCATCGCCCCGGTCAACGGATAACAGCCGAGCGTGCGAAAGCGAACCATGCGTATTTCCGGCTTCTCGCCCGCATCCAGCGGCAAACGCTCATCATCCACCATGATCAGCACGCCGTCGCGCTCCACCACCGGGCGCGGAGCGGCGAAATAGAGCGGAACAACGGGAATGTCTTCGAGATAGATGTAACTCCAGACATCGAGTTCGGTCCAGTTCGATAGCGGGAACACACGAATGCTCTCGCCCTTGCGGATACGCGTATTATAGGTGCGCCAAAGTTCCGGGCGCTGGTTTTTAGGATCCCAGCCGTGCGATGCGTTGCGGAACGAAAATACACGTTCTTTCGCCCGCGAGCCTTCTTCATCGCGCCGCGCGCCGCCGAAAGCCGCGTCGAAACCGTGTGCATCGAGCGCCTGTTTCAGCGCTTGCGTTTTCATTACATCGGTATAATGCGAACTGCCATGGGTAAACGGGTTGATATTCCCGGCCCTGCCCTCCTCGTTGATATGGACAATCAGCTCAAGCCCCAGCTGCTTCACCGTATCATCGCGGAATGAAATCATTTCCTTGAATTTCCATGTCGTGTCCACATGCAGCAGGGGAAAAGGCGGTTTGGCCGGAAAGAACGCCTTCATGGCGAGATGCAGCATCACGGCTGAATCCTTGCCGATGGAATATAACATCACCGGCTTGGCGAACTCGGCCGCGACTTCGCGCATGATATGAATGCTCTCGGCTTCAAGCTGCCGGAGATAGCTGGAGGCTGCTGCTTTCATGACGCGAATAACCAGTCAAACCGATGGACGCTGGTCTGCGTCAGGTTGCTCTTTCTTGCGCGTGCGCGAGCCATTTTGCGCCTGCGCGCTTTGTTTGGCCTGTGCCGCGCGTTTGCGGTAACTCACGAAGCTGAACGGGATGACGGCGAGATAGGCGAGCGAGCCCAGGGTGAGCGTCATATAGGGGTATGTCAACAACACCGCCACGAACAGAACGGCCAGAATGAAAACCGGCAGCACATATTCGCGCGCGACGCGTTGACCGATGAGCTTGCCGGAAAAGGTGGGCACGAAGCTTACGGTCAGGAAGGCGATGGCCAAGGTGTAGCCGAGCACGAACGGCGATGCATTGGCAATGCCGGGAGGTATCCCGATACCCTCCAGATATAGCGGGAGCAGCACCAGCAAAGCGCCGGCGGGCGCGGGAACGCCAACGAAATACTCGCTCTTCCACGCTGGTTGATCGGGCGCGTCCAGGGAGACATTGAAGCGCGCCAGCCGCAACGCCATGCACAGTGCGAACGCCAGCACGACAAGCCAGCCTATGGAGCGCAGTCCGCCGAGCGCCCAGGTGAAGATGATAATTGCCGGAGCGACGCCGAAATTGACGAAATCGGCGAGCGAATCCAACTCCGCTCCGAAACGCGAAGCTGCCTTGAGCAGCCGTGCTATCCGGCCATCGATTGCATCGAGAACGGCGGCCAGGACAATCGCCCCGATCGCGATATCGTAGCGATGCTCGATGGCCATGCGGATGGCGGTGAGCCCGGCGCACAGTGCCAGCAGCGTGAACATGGAAGGAATGAGAATACGGATAGGCACTTCACGGCCGCGAAAACCGATGGAGCGCCGCCGCTTTGGCCGCGCCTTTTCCGGGTGCGCCGTTTCTTCGGGTTCGAATGGCGGAAATACATGGCTCATTTGCGAAATCCTAGGACCTACTCTTACCGGATCCGATTGAGGAAAGCACCGTCTCACCGCCAATGGCCGTCTGTCCAACCCTGACAATCGGCTTGACGCCCGGCGGGAGATAGATATCCGTCCGGCTGCCGAAGCGGATCAGGCCAAAGCGCTCACCTGTTGCAATGCTATCCCCCTGCTGAACAAAAGTCACGATACGCCGGGCGATAAGTCCGGCAATCTGGACGCAGCCGATTTTGGATCCGTCTTTGGTTTCGATGGTCAGGCATTGGCGTTCATTTTCGTCACTTGCCTTGTCGAGTTCGGCATTGAGGAATTTGCCTGGCACATAGACAATTTTCGTGATTTTTCCCGCAACGGGAGAGCGGTTGATATGCACGTCGAACACCGACAGAAAAATCGAAATGCGTGTGCGTTTGGCGTTATCCAGGTCGAGTTCGTTCGGCGGCACGACGTCCTCGATGGCGCTGATACGTCCATCGGCCGGCGCAACAATGATACCCTTGTCCTTCGGGGGAAAGCGTTCGGGATCGCGAAAGAAATAAGCGCACCATAGCGTCGCGACCGCCCCCAGCCCGCCGAGCGGCGCCGACAGCAACGACGCCACCAGTGCCGCCACGGCGAAACCGGCGACAAATTTGTAGCCATCCTTGTGGATCGGAACGAAGAATGCGGTGATTGAGTCCACCAGGGTGTGATTTTCCTTCAAGTCCAGCTCCCTATTCGACGGCTTCCACACCGCGCGCATGTCTTGGCTCAGAGTCGCGCGGCTCGTCATGTTCCAGCGCAGTGGCCAGCTTTTCGCGGGCCTCGTCCGCCTCTCGCTGACGATTCCACATTCCGGCGTACAGGCCATCCAGCTCTAACAGCGAAGCATGGGTACCCTGTTCGACGATGCGCCCTTTTTCAAGCACTATGATATTGTCCGCATGAACCACGGTTGACAGGCGGTGGGCAATAACAAGGGTCGTGCGATCCTTTGCCACCCGCTCCAGCGAGGCCTGTATCTCCTTCTCGGTATAGCTGTCGAGCGCGGAGGTGGCCTCGTCCAGCATCAGGATCGGCGGTGATTTCAGAATCGTCCGGGCAATGGCGACGCGCTGTTTCTCGCCGCCGGAGAGTTTCAGGCCACGCTCGCCAACCATGGTTTCATATTGCTCCGGCAACTCCATGATGAAGTCGTGTATCTGCGCCAGCTTCGCCGCATCGCGCAGTTCTTCCTGCGATGCGTCCGGCGCGCCATACTGGATATTATAGGCGATGGTGTCGTTGAACAGTACCGTGTCCTGCGGCACCATGCCGATAGCGGCACGTAACGACTGCTGTGTCACATCGCGTAAATCCTGGCCATCGATCAGAACCGCGCCAGAGCTGACATCGTAGAAACGAAACAGGATGCGCGAGATTGTCGATTTGCCACCCCCTGAGGGTCCGACAATGGCGACCATTTTTCCCGCCGGCACGTCAAAGCTGACATCCTTGAGGATCTGGCGCTCCGGATCATAGGAAAAGGACACGTTTTTGAACTCAAGATGGGCCTTCGACACCTTGAGCGGTTTCGCATCCGGGGAATCGAGAATCTCCGGCTGCTGCCCAAGCAGCGCGAACATGGTTTCGAGATCCACCAGTCCCTGTTTGATCTCGCGGTAAACCATACCCATGAAATTCAACGGCTGAAACAGCTGAATCAACAACGCATTGACCATGACGAAATCGCCGATGGTCAATTCACCCGCGACAACGCCCTGGGCGGCCAGATACATACACACCGTGAGCCCGGTGAAAAAGATCAGCGCCTGACCGGCATTGAGAACGCCCAGCGAATAGAATGTCCTGACGGCGGCATCTTCATATTTCGCCATCGCGGAGTCGTAGCGCCGCAACTCCAGACCCTCATTGCCGAAATATTTGACCGTCTCGTAATTGAGCAGGCTGTCGACCGCCTTCGAGCTGGCGTCGGTGTCGGCGTCATTCCAGTCGCGCCTGATCGCGATCCGCCATTCGCTCGCCTGGAAGGTGAACCAGATATAGAGAACCAGCGTTACTCCTATGATGATCAGAAAATCCCAGCCGAAAAACCACGACACCATGCCTGCGATCATGCCGACCTCGACTATGGTCGGAATGGTGTTCAGGATGGCCATGCGGATGATCAGTTCAACCGCCTTGATGCCGCGGTCGATGACCCGGCTCAAGCCACCGGTCCGGCGCTCGAGATGAAACCGCAAGGAGAGGTGGTGAAGCTGCTGAAAAGTCCGGTTGGCGAGCGCGCGCACTGCGTTCTGGCCGACCTTGACGAAAAACACATCGCGTATTTGCGCGAAGGCGACCATCATCACCCGCCCCATGCCATAAGCAATAATCATCATCGCCGGGATGGCCGCGAGTGAAAGCGGCGACAACGCGACGGCTTGCGTCCCCGTGGCGTTATCGGTCAGCCAGTCGACGGCGATCTTGTAGGCGAGCGGCACCGCGACGGTGACGATTTTCGATACGATCAAAGCCAGGAAGGCAAGCACCACGCGCAGCTTCAGATCCGGGCGATCTGCAAGCCAGACAAACGGAAACAGCGCGCGCAGCACGTCGAGATGCCCGGCGCGCGCGGATAACACATCCGCCTGCGTGCTGCTTTCGTCCTGTTCGGCCATGATCCTCATTCGTGCGGCTTGTTAAGTGTGGCGCAAACTACTCTGCGGCAGCGCGATGAACAACGCCAACCGCCGGTAAATAGCAAGGCCGCGCGAAAGCTTGACCCTGCCCGGAGCGCTGTGCCAGATGCGCCAATGCAAATACCGGTCAAAAACATCTGTGTCTATTGCGGCACCGGCCCCGGCCGCAACCCGGCCTATGCGCAAGCCGCGCGCACGCTCGGGCGCACCATGGCTCAGGCCGATATCGGCCTCGTATATGGCGGTGGCGGCTCAGGATTGATGGGCGAAATTGCCCGCGCCGCGCTTGCGCATGGCGGCCATGTAACGGGCGTCATTCCGGAGTTTCTGAACAAGCGGGTGAAGATTCTCATGGAGGTCCAGGACCTCATCGTCACCCAATCGATGCATGAGCGCAAGCAAATCATGTTTGAAAAATCCGATGCTTTCGTGGCGCTTCCCGGCGGGCTGGGAACCTTGGAGGAGTTGATGGAACAGCTCACCTGGTCACAGCTTGGCCAGAATTCAAAACCCATCATTCTTGCCGACATTGACGGCTTCTGGACGCCACTCCTGTCGCTGTTCGACCATATGCGCGGCGAGGCTTTCGTGCGCCCCGGGCTCGAAGTCGAACTGACCTCGGTTAAACGCGCGGATGATATTGTGCCTGTGATTCAAGAGCTTGCCGTCAAGCGCAAAGAATCTGACAAAGACTCCGCACTCCCCGAGAAATTCTAAGGCGCCGGCGCGCCGTCGCGGATGAGCTTGTAGTTGATGGAGTCGAGCAGGGCCTCGAACGAGGCGTCGACAATGTTGGGCGAGACGCCCACCGTGAACCAGCCGTTACCCTTGCCGTCGCGGCTTTCCACCAGCACCCGCGTCACCGCATCGGTGCCGCCGGTGAGAATGCGCACCTTG
>JADFHH010000113.1 GCA_022567275.1 Pseudomonadota bacterium
GTCATCCGGTCCGCCCTCAAGCAGCCCGGCCACTTCGATACCGGCTTCACCCAGATCATGCGCCGCCAGCGCCGCGATGCCGGGATCGTCAGCGACCAGCACGACGGCGCGCGCATTGTCAGTGGCGGCAGGCCCGATGTTCGGCCTGATCGACCACACGGCTTGCTCAATGTGAGACTGGCGATAGGTCATGGCGGGCCGTACATCGATGAGGCGAACGCAATCTTGTTTCATCAGCGCGGCCAGCTTATCGCTCGTTACGCGTTTGACTTCGGGCGAAATGGCGGCCTGGGCCGATGGCAGCTTCATGCCTGCCAGAGCGGCTATACCGCCCTCAAGCATATAAGCCTCATGTCCGAGTTGACGCAGCCAGCTCGCAATCACGGGAGCGCGCACGCCCTCGCTATCCAGCAAAACCAGCCGGGCGTGCCGCACGCCGACCCAGTGATCGGTCGCCTGGACAAGCTGTCCGCCGGGCGCATGTGCGCACCCGGCCAAGCCATCGGCGGTAAATTCCTCAAGCGTGCGCACGTCGAATATGTAGGTGGTGCGCGCAACATCTCCGAGCCATTCAGCCAGTTGATCGGGCGTAATGAATGATGCGCCACGGGCTTGCGCTAAATTTCGTGCGCGTTCGCGCAATGCGCCAAGATCAGCATGTTTGATCTCTTGCCGGTAGCGCCGCGACGCCCCGCGCTCAAGCTCAAGCCCGGCCAGAAACCACCCCTGCGTGCCATTCTCCAGGGCGGCGACCCGGTTTGGAACGCCAAGGTCGATCAATGTCTGCGCGCCGATGATGGAGCGCGTCCGCCCGGCGCAGGTGACGATGATTTGCGTTTCCGGATCGGGGGCAAGCTCAGCGATACGCAAGGCCAGCTCGCCATTCGGGCAGCAGATGCCGCCCGGCACATTCAGCTTCTCATACTCAGCAAAGGGGCGCCCGTCGACGAGGACGAAATTTTCCCCCGCGTCACGCATTGCCTGAAGCTCGTCCGCCGTGACCTTGGGCGTATCGCAGACATGCTCGATCAACTCGCCGAATGTTTTGCCCGGCACATTGACGCCTGTATAGAGCGTATAGCCGGCCGCCTCCCACGCCGCGGCGCCGCCGCGCAATATATGAACGTTTTCGTATCGCGCGGCACCGGCGCGCGCGGCCGCGCGTTCCGCTACGCCGTCCGCGTCATCGTAGAGAACAAGCCGCACATGCGGGTTCGGAAGAAGCGCGGACAGGTGCAGCTCAAAGCGGCTGTATGGCAGCGGGACCGCGAAGAACAGATGGCGGTCGCTATATTGTCCGGACTCGCGCACATCCAGCAAGGCGATTTCCTTGTCATCGGAGAGCCACGCCTTCAGTGCGGGTGCGTCGATATATTCGCTCATCATCCTGTTCCTGCCGCCTGAGCCCGAGCCGGACTATTTCTCAGCTTCGCCGTCCAAATGTCCGGCGTCCCATTTGGCAAGTTCCGTGCCGCATTTGCGGCAGATATTCCCCTTCAGGATACGCAGGTGATAGCCATAGAGCTGACCGCAATTCGGGCATTTGCGCCTGGCCTGCTGAACCCAGGCAACGGTCCCTGCCGCCGCGATGCCAACCATCAGCAGGGCCCGGAGTTGCGGCGTTGAAAAACCGAATAATTCGATCGCCACCAGAACCAACAGGCACATGCCCGCCAGACCGTTGGCGCGCATGACCCACCTGTGAAGTCTGTCATTCGAGGGGGAAACCGCGGGTACCGAACCCTTGCCGCGGCCTTTCCTGCTCATGGCGCGCCCGCCCCCCGGCGCACCGATGTTACCGGGCCTTCCGACGCCTCTATCCGCGAAACAGCCTCCGCCACCGGCTCAACCGCCACGGCCATGTGATGGGCATTGGCGTGCAGCAGCCGGTCGCCATCGAGCAGGATGCCCAGATGCCCGTTCCAGAAGATGAGATCGCCGCGCGCGTAGGCGCTCCGGTCATGGGGTTCGCCGAGCGCCGCCTCCTGCATATCCGCGTCGCGCGGACAGGCAACGCCGGCCGCCTGCAACGAGAGTTGCACGAGCGAGGAACAATCGAGCCCATTGCTGGTGCGCCCGCCCCACAGATAAGGCGTGCCGAGGAACCGCTCGGCGACAGCCACGAAGTCCCCGGCGGTGGCGCTCAGGGGTGAAAGATGCGAGGCGATGGCGAAGCGGCCATCGGTGAGCCGTACGAAGCGGCCCAACTCTTCGGCCACCGCCAGCCGGGCATTCATGCTGAGGTAATCGAGCGGTAGCGACTTGATATCGGGCGCGGGGTAGAGATGTGTGCAACGCGCGCTCACCCTGTGGGTCGGCGCGGTCAACTCCGCATCCAGGGCATCGCTCGGGATATAGCCGACATAGGAATCCTGTTCGGCCTGCGCCCAGGCCCAGCCCTCATTTTCAGCATAGACGGTGACGCGCTCGCCAAGCAGGACCTCAGACTCCAGGACTGCGTCGAAGCGCGGCGCCTTGCGCAGCGGCGCCGAGGCGGCAACGACCTGACGTATCTCTCCTGCAGTATAATTCGGCACATCTACCTGCCCGCGCAAACACTCCGCCGCAAGATCATCGCGGTAGGCGTTGATGCGGGGGTCCGGAAGCTGCTCGTTCATCAGCCAAACATAGCATGAAACGTCTTGAACAAGGCGCGCGCGCCCTGCGGCTCGCCGCCCTTGGGACGCCCCGGTTTGGCGTGCGGCACCCAGCCGTAAATATCGAGATGGGCGTAACAGGCGGCCTGGCTCACGAACCGCTTCAGGAACAGCGCCGCGGTCACCGACCCGGCGAACCGCGTGCCGGAAATATGGCTTACATCGCCAACCTTGCCCTTGAGATCCGCGTCATAGGGTTGCCAGAAAGGCATCCGCCACAGCGGATCGTCGATCTTTGCCGCGCTGTCCAGAAGCGATTTCGCGAAACCGTCGTCAGTCACGTAGAGCGGCGGCAAATCGGCACCGAGCGCCACCCGCGCCGCGCCGGTGAGCGTCGCGATCGACACCAAAATGCCGGGTTTTTCCTCATCCGCCAGCGCCAGCGCGTCGGCCAGCACCAGACGCCCCTCCGCGTCGGTATTGCCAATCTCGACGCTCATGCCGTTGCGGCTCGGCAATATGTCGCCGGGACGGTAGGCGTTGGCGGAAACATTGTTATCGGCCGCGGGGATCAATACACGCAAGCGCAGTTTCAGCCCGGCCGCCATGATCATCGACGCCAGCGCCAGCACCGTTGCCGCCCCGCCCATATCCTTTTTCATCAGCACCATGCCAGAGGTCGGCTTCAGGCTCAGCCCGCCGGTGTCATAGGTGATGCCCTTGCCGACCAGCGTCAGTTTTGGCGCACGCGCTGAACCCCAGGTGAAATCGATCAGCCGTGGCGCCCGGTCGCTCGCCCGGCCCACCGCGTGAATCAGCGGGAAATTCCGTTTCAGCAGCGCCCCGCCGGTGGTGACCTTTATCTTCGCGCCATGGGTCCGCGCCAGTTTGCGTGCGGCCTGCTCAAGCTCGGCCGGCCCCAGATCGTTGGCCGGCGTGTTGATGAGGTCGCGCCCGAGCGTCACCGCCCCGGCAATCGAGGCAAGCCGCCCCGCATCCACCCCCTTGGGCAAAATCAAACGGCGCAGATCCGCATTGTCCTTCGTCTTGTAGCGCGTAAAACGATAGGCCCCCATGGCCCAGGCCAGCGCCGATAACTCCGGGTCACGGGGCGCCTTTTGGAAGTGATAATTGCCTTTGGGGAGCGCTTTGGCAAGCGCGCCCGCCAGCATGGCCGCGCGCGCCGGGTCTTGTTCATTGCCAAGCCCCAGAACAGCGCCCGCGACGCCGCCCTGCTTACCGGGCAGCACAATGACGCTGCCGGCATCCGCCTCCCACCCGTTGGCCTCGACCCAGGCGCGCTGCGCTTGTGGCAGGCGTTTGAGATCGTTTTTCAGGCTGCTTGCGGACGCGGTCCATACGGGTTTGCTTTTGGTGCGCGACCCCGCGCCTCGAAAACAAGCGGGCAGGGCTTGTGACATTTGTCCGGGTTTTTTACTCATGGATCCTCGCGCGCGATCATCGCCAGCCTGTATGGCAAGGCACAGGCGCAAACACAATGGGAAGGGGGAAATCCGCTCTACCGTTCCGCGAGAACAAACAAACGGCGGAAGGGAAACAGCGTTTTGCCGTTTTCGCGTTTGGGATAGGCTTCGAGAATGCGGGCGCGATAATCGTTCTCGAACGCGCTGCGTTCAGGCTCCTCCAGCGCATCGAGGTAGCGTTTGAGTTGTGAGCCTTTGACGAATTCCGCGACCGGATTTTCGCCCTCGAGGATCTGGCAATATTCCGTTTCCCAGATCGCCAGACTCGATGTGAGCGGCGCCAGAATGTCATAATAGACTTTTGGCGCGTGCGTCGGCGCGGGCCGCAGCAATGGTTTTAGCTTGTCGCGCCAGGGGCCGGCGTGCACCGCCTCGGCGATGCAAATATGCGAGGGCGCCGCCCAGTTGCGCGGCATTTGCACGGCCAAGAATCCGCCCGGCGCGATGTGGCCCAAAAGCCTGGGGAACAGTGCGGCGTGATCGTCCAGCCAGTGCAGCGCCGCATTGGAATAAATCACATCGACGGGAGCGCCGGGCCGCCAGTCATTCACATCCGCCTCGACCCATTCAATGTCTGGGTCCTCGGCGCGGGCGCGCGCCAGCATGTCCGGCGAGCCATCGACGCCGGTGAATGCAGCCTCCGGCCAGCGCTGTTTCAACGCTTTTGTCACATTGCCCGCGCCGCAGCCCAGATCGATCACCGTGCCGGGTGCGGCAAGCGGAATGCGGCTCAGCAGATCGAGCGCGGGGATAAGACGTTCACCGGCGAAGGCGAGATATTGTGCCGGGTCCCATGCCATGGGTGGCTTCTATCCTGGGCGCGGCAGGCTTGCAACTCTACCCGCTTGCTCTATCAAGAGGGAGAAACCGGACGGACCTCGCGGGAGCGCCTGGCAATGAAAAAAACACGACGCGCGGGCAAGGTGGGCGTGCTGCTCATCAATCTGGGCACGCCGGACGGCACGGACTATTGGTCCATGCGGGCTTATCTGAAGGAATTCCTCTCCGACCGCCGGGTGATCGAGACCAACCGGTTCGCCTGGTGGTTCATTCTCAACGGGCCGATCCTGCTGCTGCGCCCGTTTTCCTCGGGCGCGGCCTACCGCTCGATCTGGAATAAACAATGCGATGAATCCCCCTTGCGCACCATCACCCGGGCCCAGGCGGAAAAGCTCAGCGATGCCTTCAAGGGGAATAAAAAAATCGCCGTCGATTGGGCCATGCGCTATGGCGCCCCGTCGCTGAAGAGCCGCATCGAGGCGCTTGCGGCACAGGGGTGCGAGCGCATCTTATTGTTCGCGCTCTATCCGCAATACGCCGCCGCCACCACCGCCACCGCCTATGACAAGGCGTTCGAGGCGCTTGGGGCTATGCGCCGGCAGCCGGCCATCCGCACCGTGCCGCCCTATCATGACGACCCGGTCTATATCGCCGCGCTGGCGGCATCGCTGAAACGCGAGGTTTCGAAACTCGAATGGAAGCCCGAAGTCATCCTCGCCTCGTTTCACGGCCTGCCGGTCGAATATACCGACAAGGGCGACCCCTATCGCGACCATTGCGCCGGGACCGCGCGGGCGCTGCGCGAAAAACTCGGCTGGAGCGAGGATTTTTTGCGCCTGACCTTTCAATCGCGCTTCGGCAGGGCGGAGTGGCTCCAGCCCTATACGGACAAGGCGGTGGAAGCGCTCGCCCGGCAGGGGGTGAAGAACCTGGTGATTGTGACGCCGGGCTTCGTCGCCGACTGCGTCGAGACGCTGGAGGAAATCGCGCTGGAGAATGGCGATATTTTTCGCGGAGCGGGCGGGGAAAATTTCGCCGCGATTCCCTGTTTGAACGATTCAGCGGAAGGGATGAAGGTCATTCAGGCAGTCGTTGAGAGAGAGCTTAAGGGGTGGGTTTAACAATACATGACATGGCTGCCATTTCCATGACCGCCACCAAACCAATCCTCATCTCTATCGACGCCACAGTCACTTTCAACGTGCCTCCCAC
>JADFHH010000114.1 GCA_022567275.1 Pseudomonadota bacterium
CGGGCTGTGCCCGCCGTTTCAGTGTTCGCCGCCGGGTTGCTGATGGATGTTATGACGGCGGGGCCGCTCGGTTACTGGGCCATCATCTTCCTGCTGACCCACTCGCTTGCGAACTATTATGAAAAGCGCGCATGGACCGGCCGGTTCGGAAAACTCTGTGCTGCTTTCGCCATGACGGCGTTCACGATCTCCCTGTTTGGCTGGATACTGGCTTCGCTTTATTTCTTCCGGCTCATTGACTGGCGCCCGATGCTGATTGGCGGCGCGGTGGCGATTGCGCTGTTTCCTGTTGTGGTGTGGCCGTTTCGCCAGTCACTCGGGCTTGTGCACCTCCCCATGTTCTCGGGGCGGGACTGAGCCCGTGTCCTCATCCGAGCACACCAGCCGCAGGAACCGGCGATTCACCCGCCGCGTGCTGATGCTGGGCGCCGGCCAGCTTGGACTGTTCGGCTTGCTTGGCTGGCGGCTGCACCAGCTTCAGGTGCTCGAAGCGCCGAAATACACGCTGCTGTCAGAAGAAAACCGCATCAACATGCAGCTTCTGGCCCCGCCCCGGGGGCTGATATTCGACCGGTTCGGCAAGCCGGTGGCCTCCAATACGGCCAGCATGCGGGTGTTTATCGTTCCCGAGCTCACAAAGGATATCGATGACTCCCTGCGCCGCCTCGGCGCTATCATCGACATTCCGGAACGTGTGCGCGCCCGCGTGTTGCGTCTGGCGCGGCGGCAAACTCCCTATATTCCCATCGTTGTCGGCCACAATTTGAGCTGGGAGCAATTTTCTCAGGTGAATGTGTTCGCGCCGGGCCTGCCGGGGGTGCAAACAGACATTCTCTCCGTACGCCAATATCACGACGCCAGGGACATGGCGCATATCGTCGGCTATGTGGGCGCCGCGAACAAGACCGAAATCAATGAAGACCCGGTGACGCGCCTGCCCGGTTTTCGCGTCGGCAAGAGCGGGGTGGAGCTGGGCTTTGAGTCCAGGCTGCGCGGCAAGGCCGGTGTCGTAAAGCTTGAGGTCGACGCCACGGGACATGCGATCCGCAAGCTGGAGACGGTGCCAAGCCAGCCGGGCCGCGAGCTGGTCCTGACAATCGACCAGGAGATTCAGCACCAGGCAATGGAACGGCTGAAAGACTTACGCCGCGCCTCAATTGTGGCGCTCGACGCCCGCACCGGGGAAGTGCTTGTCATGGCGTCCACCCCCAGCTTCGATCCCAACGACATTATTGACGGATTGAAGATGGACCAATGGGCAACGATGACAGAGGCGAGAGACGATCCGCTCACCAACAAGGCCATTCGCGGCCAGTACCCCCCCGGCTCGACCTTCAAGATGGTGACGGCGCTCGCGGGGCTGGAGTCAGGTGAGATTACGCCCAGGACAAAGTTTCATTGCAATGGGGGCTATGCATACTCGAAAGCCTATTTCCGCTGCTGGAAACGGCGGGGCCACCGTACGGTGCAGGTGCGCAAGGCTCTCAAAGAGTCCTGCGATGTGTTTTTCTACAATGTGGCCGAGCGCGTCGGCATTATCCGGCTCTCGGCCATGGGCCGCAAACTCGGGCTCGGCCAGGTTTATAATTTCGGCATGCCGCTGCAAAAACCCGGCGTGATGCCGACACCGGGCTGGAAGCGTGCGGCGCTGGGCAAACCCTGGTATGGCGGCGAGACGATCATTGCCGGGATCGGCCAGGGCTTCGTGCTGACAACGCCGCTGCAACTGGCGGTTATGACGGCGCGCATCGCGACGGGCCGCGAAATCGTGCCGCGCATCGTGCGTCCTGCAACCCATGAAGTTGTCGATGAGCCCAAGGTGCTGGATATCGACCCGGCAAATCTGGAACTTGTGCGCGAGGGCATGTGGGCGGTCGTCAATGAGGGCGGCGGCACGGCGAGGCGCGCGCGTATACCCGTCGCCGGGGTGGAAATGGCCGGAAAAACCGGAACCTCTCAGGTCAATACCGCATCCAGCGGCCGCAAAAGCAGCGAGCTTGAATGGGAGCAACGCGATCACGCACTGTTTGTCGGTTACGCCCCGGCGGACAATCCGCGCTACGCGGTTGCCGCCATCATTGAACATGGGGGAAGCGGTTCACGCGCGGCGGCGCCGGTGGTGCGCGATATCATGACGGCGCTGATCGAACGCGATCCTCTTGCGCGTCCCGCCTATGTCGCGAGCGACGCGGTGCGCAAGACGGCCGCGCGCAAGCCGCGCCGGGAAGAGGGCTGACATGTTTACCGGTCCTGTCGCAACGCCAAAGTTGAGCTTTGCCGAGAAGCTGCTGGCCATGAACTGGGTGTTCGTGCTGCTGATAACCGCGCTCGCCAGCGTCGGCGCGGCGGCGCTCTATTCGGTGGCCGGCGGTTCGCTCGAACCGTGGGCGGAAAACCATGTGATCCGCTATTGCCTGGGCCTTGGATTGTTATTCGCGGTGGCGCTCATCGATATCAGGGTGTGGGTGCGCCTGGCCTATCCGGTCTATGTGCTGGCGCTAGTGCTGCTCATATTGGTCCCGTTTCTGGGTGTTGATTCGAGCGGCGCCCAGCGCTGGCTGAAAGTCGGCGCCATCACTATTCAGCCGGCGGAACTCATGAAGGTCGCATTGGTTCTCGCTTTGGCGCGCTATTACGAATGGCTTCCCGCCAAACATATCTCGAACCCGCTGGCGCTGATCGTGCCGGTGGCGATGATCGGCGTTCCCGTCGCGCTGGTGGTGTTGCAGCCTGATCTCGGCACCGCGGTGCTGTTCGCGGCCGTGGGCGGCGGCTTGCTGTTTCTTGCCGGCGCAAGCTGGATTTATTTTGTGTTTGGCATCACCGGCGTGCTTGTCGCGCTGCCATTCGTGTGGAACTCCCTGCACGGCTATCAAAAAACGCGGGTCATGACCTTCATCGATCCGGACAAGGATATCCTTGGCGCGGGCTATCATATCCTGCAGTCCAAGATCGCGCTCGGTTCGGGAGGCATCATGGGCAAGGGCTATATGCGGGGCACCCAAAGCCAGCTGAACTTCCTGCCCGAAAAGCACACGGATTTCATCTTCACCATGTTCGCCGAGGAGATGGGCTTTGTCGGCTCGATGAGCCTGCTGACGCTTTATCTCATTGTGCTCATGGCAATCATTTATATGGCGTTGCGCTGCCACACCCAGTTCGCCCGTCTTGTCGCCGCCGGCGTCGGCATCACCATGTTCGTCTATGTGTTCATCAATGTGGCGATGGTGATGGGTCTGGTGCCGGTTGTCGGCGTGCCGCTGCCGCTTGTCTCCTATGGCGGCACCTCGATGATCACCCTGATGTTCGGTTTTGGCCTCGTGCTCAATGCCCATTTGCACCGCAAGACCTGGTTCCAGCGCCATGAGATCAGGATTATCTGAGCCAGGCTCGAAACTCAATCGGTTCCACCGCAGGATGATTGCAGCGATGTCGGCGTGTCTCGCCGGGCGAGCCCCGCACTCGGCGGATGACTTTCACATCCCCTTGAGGATATGCTCGCCTGCGCAAAAGTAAAAGCAAGCGGAAGGGACTTTTCATGCAAATGACAGCCGAGGAGGCGATCACCAGCCGGCGCTCGGTGCGCGCCTTTTTGCCCACGCCGGTGGCGCGCGAACTTGTGGAGCAGATCCTTAACGTGGCGGCCCGCGCGCCGAGCGGCACGAACACTCAGCCCTGGAAGGTGCGCGTGGTCTCGGGAACGGTGCGTGAAAAACTTTGCCAGTCGGTGCTGCGCGCCCATAATACCGAGGCCGGCAAACACGAATATTCCTACAAATACTATCCCGATACGCTTCCCGATACCTATCTCGCCCGCCGCCGAAAAATTGGCTGGGATCTGTACGGCCTGCTCGGCATCAAAAAGGGCGAACGCGACAAAACCCACATCCAGCATGGCCGCAACTATCTGTTCTTCGATGCGCCGGTGGGCCTGATATTCACCATCGACAAGGCGTTGTCGCAGGGCAGCTGGCTCGACTATGGCATGTTCCTGGAAAACATCATGGTCGCCGCGCGCGGGCTGGGCATCGACACCTGCCCGCAGGCCGCGTGGGTGAAATATCATCGCGTGGTGTGCGATGTGCTGGGTATCCCCGATACGCAGGAACTGGTCTGCGGCATGGCGCTGGGCTACGCCGATGAAGCGGCAATCGAAAACACGCTTGAAACGGAACGCGAACCGGTGCCGGGCTTCGCGACCTTCGAGGGGTTTTGAGCTCCCCTGCCCTTTCCGCCTTGCTCGTGCTGGGCTTCGCCGTACTGGCTCCGCCCGGTGCATCCGCGCAACTCTCAACCGGCCAGCCCGAAGGGGCTACGGGGTGGCGGGCGAAGCCAACTATTCGGGCGGAAAAACATATGGTTGTGGCGGCGCATCCCCTCGCCGCGCGCGCGGCGCTGGACATGTTGCGCATAGGCGGCAGCACGGTCGACGCGGCAATCGCCGCGCAACTGGTGCTCAATCTGGTGGAACCGCAATCGTCGGGCCTTGGGGGGGGCGGCTTTCTGGTTCACTGGGACGCGAAGGGCAACAAACTTACTACCTATGACGGGCGCGAAACCGCGCCTCAAGCGGCTAGGCCGGACAGATTTCTGCTCAACGGCCAGCGCATGGATTTCCGCGCGGCCGTGAAAAGCGCCCGTTCGGTGGGCGTCCCGGGGCTGGCGCGGCTGCTGGGGCTGGCCCACGCCAAACATGGAAAACTCCCCTGGCGACAACTGTTTCAGCCGGCTATCGAACTTGCCGAGACAGGTTTTCCCGTCGGTGCGCGGCTGCACAAGCTGCTGCGCAGGGCGCGCGAAAATTCCTTTTCTCCCGAGGCGCGCGCATATTTTTTCGACAAGCAGGGCGCCCCCTGGCCGGTTGGGCACAAACTCAAAAACCCGGACTTCGCCAAAACCCTTCGCACGCTGGCAAGCCAAGGCGCGGACGCGTTCTATCGCGGCGCGATTGCACAAGCGGTCGTCGCGGCGGCGAACGCGGGACCGCAAAGCCTCGCCGATATGACGCTCGATGACCTGGCCAACTATCGCGTCAGGCAACGCGAGCCCATCTGTGCGCCCTATCGAAAATTTCGCGTCTGCGGTATGGGCCCGCCCTCATCCGGCGCGCTGACCATCGCCCTTGTTTTGCAATTGCTGGAGCCGTTCGATCTGGGCGCCGATGCGCTCAATCCGGACGCCATCCATCTCATCGCCGAAGCGGAAAAACTCGCCTATGCGGACCGCGGCCGCTATATGGCGGACACCGATTTCGTGCCCCTGCCAAAGGGTCTGCTGGCGAACTCCTATCTCACTTCCCACCGCAAGCTCATAGACGCCAGCACCTCCATGGGGCGCGCCAAACCGGGGCGCCCGCCGGGCGTACCGCGTGGCGCGTTCGGCCGCGATGCGACATTCGAGAGCTCCGGCACCACGCATATGTCCATCGTCGATAGCGCCGGTAACGCGCTTTCCATGACGACGAGCATCGAGTCCGCCTTCGGTTCGGGGCTGATGGCGGCGGGTTTTCTGCTCAACAACGAACTGACGGACTTTTCCTTCACTCCCATCGATAGTACGGGACGTCCCGTCGCCAACCGGGTGCAAGGGGGCAAGCGGCCGCGCTCTTCCATGTCGCCGACGATACTGTTCGATGAGCGGGGCAAATTACATATGGTGCTGGGATCGCCGGGTGGCCCGCGCATCATTCTCTATGTGCTCAAAGCAATCATCGCCCATCTCGACTGGGGACTGGATGCGCAAGGGGCGGTTTCCCTGTCCGCATTCGGCAGCCGCAACAACGGCCAGTTCGAAATCGAAGCGGGGCCTTGGGCCGCGCGCCTCACAACCGGTATGCGTGCGCGCGGACACAAGGTGAAGGTCTCTCCCATGACCAGCGGCATCCATGCGATAATCGTTCGCGGCGGCGCGCTTGAAGGGGCCGCCGACCCCAGGCGCGAAGGCATCGCACTGGGCGACTAGAGGCGAAGCAACTTGGCAACGAAGAATATCGCAATTCTCGGCGCCGGTATTTGTGGGCTATGGCAGGCCTACACACTGGCCCGCGCCGGGCACGGC
>JADFHH010000115.1 GCA_022567275.1 Pseudomonadota bacterium
CATGCCGGAATAGAAGAATGCGCCACACACTCATTGTCACCAGCCACACACTCATCGTCACCACCGGGCTTGACCCGGTGGTCCATGCCGCCGTTCCAACAATCCTTGAGAGCATATGGTGATTCAGCATGGATTACCGGGTCAAGCCCGGTAATGACGAAGGGGGCGGAATGACGGATGCGGGGAGCGGAATGACGGATGCGGGGGGCGGTAATGACGAATGTGTCAACTGCTTCAAAAATGCAGGATATGCTTCCGTTCAAACGTGAAAGACTCATAGCCTCATGGCTGCTTATATCCTGAGAAGGCTGCTGCTGATCGTGCCCACCATGCTGGGCATCATGATCGTGAGCTTTACCGTCATACAGTTCGCGCCGGGCGGGCCGGTGGAAAAGATCATCGCCCAGTTGACCGGCACCGATGTGGCGGCGACCGCGCGCATCGGCGGGACGGGCAGCGGCGATTTTGGCGCCAGCGCACAGTCACAAACCAATATCGGCACCGGCGACACTTCCATCTCGTCGAAATACCGCGGCGCCCAGGGCCTCGACCCGGAATTTATCAAGTCGCTGGAAAAGCAGTTCGGCTTCGACAAGCCGGCCCATGAACGCCTGGCGCTGATGCTGTGGAACTATATCCGCTTCGATTTTGGAGAAAGTTATTTCCGCGATGTGAGCGTCATCGATCTCATCATCGAGAAAATGCCGGTTTCCATCTCGCTGGGCTTGTGGATGACGCTGCTGTCCTATGGCGTCTCGATCCCGCTTGGCATTCGCAAGGCGGTGTCCGACGGCCAGCGCTTCGATGTGTGGACCAGCGGCGTCATCGTCATCGGCTACGCGATTCCCGGATTCCTGTTCGCGGTGCTGCTGATCGTGCTGTTCGCCGGCGGCACCTTTCTCGACTGGTTCCCGTTGCGCGGTCTGACATCGGATAATTTCGATTCATTGCCCTGGTATGGCAAAGTGATCGACTATTTCTGGCATCTGACCCTGCCGCTCATCGCCATGGCGCTCAGCGCCTTCGCCACCACCACATTTCTCACAAAAAATTCATTCCTGGACGAGATCAAGAAGCAATATGTGATGACCGCGCACGCCAAGGGCCTGAGCGAACGCCAGGTGCTCTACGGCCATGTGTTCCGCAACGCCATGCTGATCATCATCGCCGGCTTCCCCGGCGCCTTCATCAGCTCCTTTTTCGCCGGCTCCCTGCTGATCGAGACCATTTTTTCGCTCGACGGGCTGGGGTTGCTGAGTTTCGAGTCCATCGTCAACCGGGACTATCCGGTGGTGTTCGCGACCCTGTACATCTTTTCGCTGCTGGGGCTGTTCATCTCCCTCATTTCGGACCTGACATATATGTGGGTCGATCCGCGCATCGACTTCGAAACCCGGGAGGTCTGAGGTGGACACCAAGGTGCGCGCGCCTGAAGGGCAAGGCAGGGAGCGCCTGCGCCCGGACAAATTCACTCTCTCGCCGATCAACGCGCGGCGCTGGGCCAACTTCAAGGCCAACAGGCGGGGCTTCTGGAGCTTGTGGATTTTCCTTTTCCTCTTTTTTATCTCCCTGTTCGCCGAATTCATCGTCAACGATAAACCCTATCTGGTGATCCATGACGGCAGGCTCTATTCGCCGGTGTTCGTCGCTTACCCGGAAACCGATTTTGGCGGCGAATTCGAAACCGAGGCCGATTACCGCGACCCCTTCGTGCAGGACCTGATCGAGGGAAAGGGCGGCGCGATCTACTGGCCGCCGGTGCGCTATTCCTACAACACCATCAATCTGAACCTGCCCGTACCGGCCCCCGCCCCGCCCTCGTTGGAAAACTGGCTCGGCACCGACGATCAGGGCCGCGACGTGGTGGCGCGGGTAATCTACGGTTTCCGGCTGTCGGTTTTGTTCGGCCTCACGCTCACCATCATATCGTCTGTCATCGGCGTGACGGCGGGCGCGGTGCAGGGCTATTTCGGCGGCTGGATCGATCTTGTTTTTCAGCGCCTGATCGAGATATGGACATCGATCCCCTCGCTCTATCTGCTGATCATCATCGCCGCCATCATCGAGCCAAACTTCTGGATCTTGCTCGGCATATTGCTGCTGTTTTCCTGGGTGGCGCTGGTCGGCGTGGTGCGGGCGGAATTTTTGCGCGGGCGCAATCTGGAATATATCCGCGCGGCGCGCGCGCTTGGGCTGTCGAACAGAAAAATCATGTTCAAACATCTGCTGCCCAACGCCATGGTGGCGGCGCTCACCTTCATGCCGTTCATTTTGAACGGCTCGATCGCGACCCTCACCTCGCTCGACTTTCTCGGCTTCGGCCTGCCGCCGGGTTCCCCTTCGCTGGGCGAGTTGCTGGCTCAGGGCAAAGCCAATCTGCAGGCCCCCTGGCTCGGCATCTCCGCCTTCATGACCATAGCCGTCATGCTGAGCCTGCTGATCTTCATTGGCGAAGCGGTGCGCGACTCCCTCGATCCGCGCAAGATTTTCGTCAGCCCAACCGGGGAAGCGGCCGAAGAGACCGCGCCGGCATATCGAAAGGCCACGGCGGCAAGCATGCCGGCGCGTAAAAATGCGCTGCTTCAGGTGAAAAATCTGTCGGTGGATTTCCGTGTTGGCGACACCATCACGCACGCGGTCAAACACGCTTCATTCGACATCATGCCCGGTGAAACCGTGGCGCTCGTCGGCGAGTCCGGTTCGGGAAAAACCGTGTCGGCGCTCTCGGTCATGCGGCTGCTGCCCTATCCCAGCGCGTCGCACCCCTCGGGCGCGGTGCTCTACAAGGGCCGGGATTTGCTGCAAATGAACCAACAGCAGTTGCGCGGCGTGCGCGGCAACAACATCTCCATGATTTTTCAGGAGCCGATGACCTCGCTCAATCCGCTGCACACCATCGAGCGGCAGATCTGCGAAGTTCTGAAATTGCATCGCGGCCTGTCCGACACCGCCGCCCGGGCGCGCGTGCTGGAGCTGCTGGACAAGGTCGGCATCGATGACCCGGAAGGGCGGCTTGCGTCCTATCCGCACCTGCTTTCCGGCGGCCAGCGCCAGCGCGTGATGATCGCCATGGCGCTGGCCAACGAACCTGAGCTGCTGATCGCCGATGAACCCACCACCGCGCTCGACGTCACCATTCAGGCGCAAATCCTGGAACTTCTGCTGGAATTGCAGAAAGAGACCAATATGGCGATGCTGCTCATCACCCACGATCTGGGCATCGTGCGAAAAATGGCGAGCCGAATTTCGGTCATGAACCAGGGCGAGATCGTCGAGCAGGGCGCGACAGAGCAAATTTTTACCGCGCCAAAGCACCCCTACACCAAACATCTGCTGGCGGCGGAGCCCAAGGGCGATCCGCCCAAAGCCGATAAAAAAGCTGCAATTGTTATTGAAACGGACAATCTCAAGGTCTGGTTTCCCATCCGCCGCGGCCTGCTCAAGCGCACGGTGGGACATATCAAGGCGGTGGACGGATTGTCGCTAAAATTGCGCGCCGGGCAAACCCTCGGCATTGTCGGCGAGTCCGGCTCTGGGAAAACCACACTCGGCCTGGCGCTGTTGCGGCTGATCTCTTCCGAGGGGCAGATCGTCTATAGCGGCAAGCATATCGAGGAATTCGATTACAAAGCTATGCGCCCGTTGCGCCGCGACATGCAGGCCGTGTTCCAGGATCCTTATGGCTCGCTCAGCCCGCGCCTGTCGGTGGGGCAGATCGTCGAGGAAGGCTTGCTGATCCAACAGCCCGGCATGGAATTTTCCGAGCGCCGCGCGCGCGTCTCGAAGGCCCTGCGCGAAGTGCATCTCGATCCGGAACATCAGGACCGCTATCCGCACGAATTCTCCGGCGGCCAGCGCCAGCGCATCGCCATCGCCCGCGCCATGGTGCTGCAACCCAAATTCGTCATGCTGGACGAACCCACCTCCGCGCTGGACGTATCGGTGCAGGCGCAAATCGTCGATCTGCTGCGCGAGCTTCAGGACAGGCACAAGCTCGCCTATCTGTTCATCAGCCACGATCTCAAAGTGGTGCGCGCGCTGGCCAATGAAGTGGTGGTGATGCGCTATGGCAAGGTGGTGGAACAAGGCACGGCGCAACAGATTTACACCGCGCCAAAGAGCGCCTACACCAAGGCGCTGATGGCGGCCGCGTTCGATCTCGAGACCGCCCACCAGGACGCCGTTTCGAACTAGAGTCTTTCACTTTTTTACGGAAGCTCAACCTGCATGTTTTAAGTGTTGGCGTTTTTTTCGTACCCACATATGTCATTACCGCCCCCTCGTCACCACCGGACCTGATCCCATAGGCGCTCTATTATACCAGCGGCGGCAGCGTCACCTTCTATCTCAGCGCCGAGGCCCGCGCCGAACAGGATGGCTCCCGCCAGGCGTCGGGCAAGGCCGGCGTAAAGTTCGGATTTTAACCAGCCCCTGCCACCCCGGCCCAATTCCCCTTGCGGCGGCGCGCGCCCGGGCCTAGTTTGCGCGGGGCCTGCCGGGCCAGGCATTCCCGCATCCGCTTTGTAGCTAAATCAAGAGGTCGTCATGGGCTTTGTTTCCGATACACTCCAGCGCGTAAATCCATCCCCCACCATCGCCATTTCCAACATGGCGATGGAACTCAAGGCGGCCGGTGAAGACGTTATCGGCCTCGCCGCCGGGGAGCCGGATTTCGATACCCCGGATAATATCAAACGCGCGGGCATCGACGCGATCAACAGCGGAAAAACCAGATATACCGCCGTTGACGGCATCCCCGAGCTGAAACAGGCCATCGCCGGCAAGCTGAAGCGCGAGAACGGGCTGGATTATACGCCCGCACAGGTTTCCGTGGGAACGGGCGCCAAACAGGTGCTTTACAACGCCCTCGTGGCGACGCTCAATCCGGGCGACGAGGTGATCATCCCCGCGCCCTATTGGGTGAGCTATCCCGATATCGTGATTCTGGGCGGCGGCACGCCCGTGTTCGTGGAGACAACAATCGGGAATGACTTCAAGATGACGGCGCAAGCGCTTGAAGCGGCCATCACGCAAAACACCAAATGGCTGATTCTCAATTCGCCTTCAAACCCGTCGGGGGCGGCTTACAGCCATGACGATCTGAAAAAACTGACCGGCGTGCTGTTGCGCCATGAACATGTCTGGGTGCTGACCGACGATATGTACGAGCATCTGGTGTATGACGATTTTATCTTCGCCACCCCGGCCCAGGTCGAGCCCAAACTCTATGACCGCACGCTGACCATGAACGGCGTCTCAAAAGCCTATTCCATGACCGGCTGGCGCATCGGTTACGCGGCCGGACCTGAGCACCTCATCAGTGCCATGCGCAAACTGCAATCGCAATCGACCTCCAACCCCTGTTCCATCAGCCAGTGGGCGGCGGTCGAAGCGCTGAACGGTCCGCAGGATTTCCTCGCCGAACGCGCGGCAGTGTTCAGGCAGCGCCGCGATCTCGTCTGCTCCATGCTGAACCAGGCCAAGGGGCTCGACTGCCCAACGCCGGAAGGCGCGTTTTACGTCTATCCGTCCTGCGAGGGGTGTATTGGAAAAACCACGCCGCAGGGCAAAAAAATCGCCAATGACGAGGATTTCGTGACCGCGCTTCTGGAAGAACAGGGCGTCGCTGTGGTCCACGGCGCGGCGTTTGGCCTCTCGCCCTTCTTCCGCGTGTCCTACGCCGCTTCAACCGATGTGCTCGAACAGGCCTGCCAGCGCATCCAGCGGTTCTGCGGAAGTTTGAGCTAGGGTCGGACCCCCGGGACGGAGCCATGAAGATCATCATAAACGGCGCCGGAATTGCCGGGCAAACGCTTGCCTGTTGGTTGGAGCGATACGGTTTTGAGCCGACTCTCGTCGTTAGCGGAGTTTCCTGGACGTGAAAAACGGTCAAACGGGTCAGGATGAACCGATCATGCTCTGATTCCAGAAAATTCCGCGTGAACGGGATTCGCATGATTTTTATCGCTCTCCCCTTGTCGCGAAAAAAATTTTTAATTTTTTTTACAGCTGTTGCAGAATGGT
>JADFHH010000116.1 GCA_022567275.1 Pseudomonadota bacterium
GCCGGTGACGCCGCCCGGCCGCAAGGCGTCCCTTGGCCCCGCCGATGGCGGCAGCAGCGGCGTAACCCGTACGTCACGCCGGGGCCGGGTCTGACAGGCGAGACGCACATCGCCCGCCGCGCCGATACGTTCAAGCACGGCCACTTCACCCTTTTCCGGCAGGGGCAGATCGTCCAGACCCTCCATGACCCGCACCCGGCAGGTAGAACAGCGCCCCCGCCCGCCACAGACCGAAGCATGGGGGACGCCCTCGATCCGGCTGACATCCAGGATGGAGAGACCCAGCGGCATGACGGCCTTCTTGCCGGACGAATAGGTGATTGCAAAGCTGCCGCGCCGCGACCGGTAGGCCCTTCGCACCTTGCGCGCCACCAGCACCAGCGCCAGCGCGCCAAACACAATTCCCATCAGCACAAAATCGAGTATCAGTAAAAACGCCTTGAATTCGCTCGCCGCCGCCTGGTAGCCGGCATACAGTCTGGCGGGCAATCCGGGATCGGCGGCGAGGAGATCAGCCATATCCGCGGTGCCGCGCAGATAACCGGCGAGCGCCAGCACGGGAATCAGCACGGCGAGCGGATAGAGCGCCAGCGAGGCCTTGCGATACCAGGGATAGATGCGCAGCCAAATATGCAGGCCGATGACCATATGCCCCCAGGCCACCACCACCAGGGCCGACTGGCGAGCGACGAATTCCCAGCCCTTCTCATAGAGATAGAGCAGTGTCGTGGCATAGCTCACGTCGATATCCAGGACGATCATGGAAATCCGGGTGCCGACGAGATGGGCGGCGACGAGCGCGGGAATGCTGAAGCCCAGGCATATCCTGACCCACTCCATCGCCGGCAGGCGCAAGTGAGAGCGCTGATACAGCGACAGCAGGGCGAGCGTAATGTGGACGGCAAAGGAACCCATCAGCAGCACAATGCCGGGCGGGCTTCCCCACCCGATTATCAGCACCCGCCGCATGGCCTCCATGGCCGAAACCGACGCGATGCCCAGCGCGGCATTCAGCAAATGCAGGACGACGAACGCGGCCATGACCAGGCCGGTAAACAGCCGCAGGCGCTTCTGGATCATTTTACCCTGGCTCCCCCAACATCAATGAGGCGCGACGGTTGGATTTCAAACAGCCTAGCGTTTTGCGATAAAATTGGATACGTCCACCCTCGCATTGCCGGGCGGGCGGCGGGCTGATAGCGTCGGCGTGCAACAAAAAAACGACTGTCCCGGAAACCGCAAAGGATGAGGACATGAAGGCCGCATTCGAAGAGGTCATGGAAATCCGCGGCGAAGGGCTGCCCGGGGACGGCGAAGTCGAGATTTCCGGCGCCGATCCGGTGTTTTCCACTCAGTTCAGGATCGGCGAAACCTGCGCTTGCGTCCTGGCCGGAATTGGCGTCGCGGTGTCCGATATCTGGTTTTTGAAGACCGGCCGCCGTCAAAACGCCAAAATCGACGCGCGGCACGCGGCGGCGGCCTTGCGCAGCGCACTCTACATGCAACAGCCCGGAGCGGACGGCGCCTTCGCCCGCGTGGTGAACGAAACCCATGAGGCGATGCTCAAGATCACCCAGCCCTGGCCGGCCAGGGACGGGCGCTGGTTCCTGCCGCATTTCGGCCTGCCGAATTTGTGCAAACGGGTGCGCCGCGTGCTCGGCTGCGAACTCAATCCGGAATCCGTTAGTAAGGCGGTCGCGCGGTGGGACGCGCTCGAGCTTGAAGCGGCGATCGACGAGGCCCGCGCCTGCGGCGCCATGGTGCGGAGCAATGCGGAATGGCTGGACCATCCCCACGGCCAGATGCTGAGCGCCAAGCCGATCGTCGAGATCAGCAAGATCGCCGATAGCGAGCCGGAACCGTTCCCCGAAGGCGACCGGCCCTTGAGCGGCATTCGCGCGCTCGATCTGACCCGCATCCTCGCCGGGCCGGTCGCGGCGCGCACGCTGGCGGAACACGGCGCGGAGGTACTGATGGTGGCGGCCGAACATCTGCCGCAGATCGAGGAACATGTCATGGATACGAGCCATGGCAAGCGAAGCTGCTATCTCAACCTCAAAAGCGCGCAAGACGCCGCCCGGCTCAGGCAACTGGTGCGCGGCGCCGACGTTTTTTCCCAGGGCTACCGTCCCGGCATATTGCGCGGCCTCGGCTTCGGCCCGGAAGATTTGGCGGAAATTCGCCCCGGCATCATCTATCTCTCGATAAGCTGTTTCGGCGCCGGCGGCCCGTTCAGCCATCGCGCCGGCTGGGAGCAGATTGCCCAGACCGTTACCGGCATCTGCAATGATGGCGGCGCCAACCGGTCCGGGGACCGGCCAAAACTGTTGCCGGCGCCGGCGTGCGACTACACCACCGGGTATCTGGGCGCCTATGGCGTGTTGCTGGCACTGGCGCGGCGCGCGCGCGAAGGGGGGAGCTATCACGTCGAGGTTTCGCTGTGCCGCTCAGGCATGTTCATCTACTCTCAGGGAAAAACCCAGTTCAGCGAGCCGGACATGGAGCTGTCGCCAGCCGAACTCGACGCGCTGCGCATCGAATCGGCACCCGCGAGCGGGCCGCTGCGCCATCTCGGCCCCGTCCTGCATCTGTCGGAAACCCGGCCGCATTGGTCGCGCCCGACCCCGGTGCCGGGCGGTGACGCGCCGGAATGGCTCGTTATCCCGCCACCAGACATGCCGCCAGCTCCTTAAAGTCTGAAACGATCAGATCCGGCTGGTATGGGGTCTCGCCGAAGGGGCGTTTCGCGCGGTCGATGAAGGCCGTGCGCATCCCGAACGATTTGGCGCCGATGCAGTCGAAGGCGTGGCTGGCGACGAACAGGCAGCTTGCGCGTTGCTCGCCGATAATATGTTCGGCACATGCATATGTTTTCCAATGCGGCTTGAAGGCGCCGCACTCCTGAACGGAAATGACGTGATCGAAGGCAAACCCGATATGCGGTTTCGCCGCCTCGAGCATGTCGCGGTCGCCATTCGAAAGGATGGCGAGCTTGTATCCCTGCGCGCGCAATGTTTCGAGCGCGGCAATCACGTCGCGGAACGGTTTCAAACTCTCGATCTGGCTCACAAGCCACTCGACATCGTCGGTGGTGTAAGCAATCCCGCATCTGTCCATGACGTAAGACACCGCCCGGTGTCCGATCTGGCGATAGGACGTGTGGCCCCGGTCGCACAGTGAATCGATCATCGAGTTTTCGAAATGGGTCCGCCGCCACCAGGTCACGAACCGCCGGGGCTCTCCCTGCCAGCCCTTTTCCTTGAGAAAAGGCGCCGTGGCTTCAACAAGCCCGGTTTGCATATCCACCACCGTGCCGTACTGGTCGAACACAAGCGCTTTGATCTGGTGTGAAAATTGTTTCACCGATTCCATATTTGCGGCTATCCAGTGAGAATTCATCTGTTCAGAACTAACGCTAAATGAGCACACGATAAACAGCATCAAGTAACAATTCACCACGTACCAGAATATTAGAGCCCGTCGGACCGTTCTTAATCCTTTTGCATTCGTTTTCGTTTAGGAACCGTAATATGGCGGACGTAGCTCAGCGGCAGAGCAACGGCCTTCCAGGCCGTGTGCACAGGTTCGATTCCTGTCGTCCGCTCCACTAAAATTTTCGCGCAGATCCGTGATGTATCCCTACAAATCCATGGCGAGCGCATCCCGGCACATGGTTAACCCTAATGGGTGGCGAACTCCACTTTTTCGCTGCGTTGTAACAGAATTTGAAAGGTTTTTTTGAGTAAGATTGCCGCGCGACAGGTTCATTGCCACACGGGCGCGGGACAGCGATTTTCACCATGACCGACATTACAGCGTACGCGCAAAACGATATCCTGACGGACCTGCCAATCGCCTCGCCCGCATCGAGCATCAGCGTCGAAATCGCCGGCGTGGAACGCCTCGCCACCTTGCAGGACGACTGGGCCGATCTCCTAGGCCGCGCGGCGGAGCCCAATGTATTTATGAGCCCCGCGCTGGTTGGGGCGGCCGCCGGGAGCTATCCCCAATCGCGGTACAGGACGGTATTGGCGTGGAAGACAATCGAAGGCCGCGCACGATTGACAGGCGTGTGGGCGTTTGCCGTCGGACACCCATACAAATCGCTGCTGCCGGTACGTGTGCTGAGGGCCCCGCCGTTCTCTTATGGAACGCTCGCGACTCCGGTCATCGACCGTGTTTTTCTGGAGGAGACTCTGGACGCCATGCTCGACCGGATCGCTGCCGAGCCGGATTTGCCAAACATCATCGCGCTCCACGCGATGGGTATGCAGGGGTCTACGATGGCGGCGCTCGCAAATGTGCTCGCCGGCCGAGGCAGCGCGCCTTGCATTTTGGAGCAGGTTTGCCGGCCAAAACTGGAATCGGTTCACGGCGCCAAGCAGTATTTCGAACGAGCGCTGTCCAGCTCCAGCCGCAAAAAGCTGCGCCAGCAGCGGCGGAGGCTTTCGGAAAAGGGCGTGCTGAGCGCCGAAATTATCTCAGATCCCTGTGCCATCCCGAAGGCCATTGAGGAATTCCTCTTGCTGGAAGCGTCCGGCTGGAAGGGCCGTCAAGGTACGGCACTGCTGTGCAGCGACGCCGACGCAGCTTTTTTTCGCACCGGCCTAGCCGCGCTGGCGCAGCAAGGCGGTGCGTCGATCCACACGCTGCGTCTCGACCGGCGTTTGATCGCCATGCAACTGGTGGTGCGCGCGGGCCATGCCGCCTTCACCTGGAAGACCGCCTATGACGAAGAGTTCGGCGATTTCTCACCGGGAAAACTGCTGCTCGAGGACTACACTGCTGCGTTCCTGGGCGACGAGAGCATCAGGTTCGTTGATTCCTGCGCCGTGGATGACAACAGCTACATGTCGGCCTGGACCGAGCGTCAGCCGGTCGGCGATCTCTGGATCGATGTACGGCGCGGCGGTTTTCCCGCGTTCCATTTGCTTGGCAAGCTGGAGACGATTTCCCGCAAGCTGCGCGCGAAAGCGAAGCGGCATTACTTATCTCTGCAGCGCAATCGGGCGCGGTAGGAAGAGCAGGAGGCTCCCATGCGACGAACTGATGTCGCCATAGCAGGCGGCGGGCTCGCGGGATCGATCGCCGCCGCAATGCTGGGCCGGGACGGTTACAATGTTGTCATGTGCGATCCGCGCCCGGTCTATCCGCCCGACTTCCGCTGCGAGAAGATCGACGGCCCGCAGATGCGAGTCCTGGAAAAAACGGGATTGGCCGATGCCGTGCGGCGCGCATCCACGCCCGACCGGGAAACCTGGATTGCGAATCTCGGCTATGTCGTCGAGAAGCGTCCCGGCGATCAGCATGGGATCCTCTACGACACGCTGGTCAACACGATACGCGCCGAAATTCCGCAAAGCGTCAGCGTCATCCACGCCAGGGTGACGGAGATCGCCAATGGCGCCGGGCGCCAGAGAGTGAAGCTGTCGAACGGCGAGCAGATCTCGGCACGGCTGGTTATCGTGGCGAACGGGCTCAATCCCGGACTGTCCCATAAGCTCGGAATCGAACGCCACGTATTGAGCGCCAATCATTCGATCTCCATCGGCTTCGATATCGAGCCCGTGGGACGGCCATCATTCGAATTTTCCTCGGTGAGCTGCTATTCCGAGCGGGCGAGCGAGCAGATTGCCTATCTGACGCTGTTTCCGATCGGCTCGACGATGCGCGCCAATCTTTTCGTCTACCGCGATCTGCATGACCCCTGGCTCAAACGACTGCGCGACGCGCCAGTCGAAACGATGTGTGCGGCGATGCCGAGGCTGCGCAACATTATTGGCGAATTCGAGGTCACCGGATTCGTCAAAATCCGGCCAATCGACCTTTATGTCACCCGCGGATACGACCAGCCCGGCATAGTTTTGGCCGGCGATGCGTTTTCGTCGTCATGTCCGGCCGCCGGCACCGGTACGCTCAAGGTGTTCACGGACGTCGAGCGGCTGTGCAACATTTTCATTCCGCGCTGGCTCGCGACACCTGGTATGGGAGAGGATAAGAACGGTTCTTTTTATTCCGATCCAGT
>JADFHH010000117.1 GCA_022567275.1 Pseudomonadota bacterium
GACAATGAGCTGTCCGGCAGGCTTGGCTATGTCAGCAATTTTACCGCCCTGTTCCGGTTGTTCTCGAAAGCGGATATTACCCGCGCGCTGTCGGTGCTGGACCGGGTGGGGCTGTCCGATCATGTCGACAAGCGCGCCGATCAACTCTCCGGCGGTCAACGCCAGCGCGTCGGTATTGCACGCGCTCTGATGCAGGATCCCAAGCTGTTGCTGGTGGATGAACCAACCTCCAGCCTTGACCCGAAAATCTCCCGTGAGGTGATGGGCCTGATCATGGAGATCGCCAAGGAGTACAAGGTGCCTGTGCTGTGCAACATCCACGATGTGCAACTCGCCATGGAATTCTGCAACAAGATCATCGGCCTGCAGGACGGCATCAAGATGTTCGACGGACCCACCTCGAAAATGAACGCCAAAAAGCTGGATGAGATATACGAGATGGAGGTCCTGTAGTGATCGCCACCGAGGCCGCGGCCCGCCAGGCCGAGCGCATTATCGCGGCGCGCACAAAAGCCAAGATCACGCACTCACTCATCTATATAGCCGTGCTGGCGGTGGCCATATGGTGCTTCAAAACCACAATCATCGACGACACCGACTGGGCGCGCATTGGCTCTGTCGCCAATGTTCTGGAATCGATTGGCGAATTTCTGGAGGTCGATTGGGGTCTGGCCGCCAATCTCTGGGAGCCGGCGCTCGAGACCATCATGGTGGCAACGCTTGGAACCCTGCTTGGCGTGGTGGTTTGCGTGCCCGCGATCTGGTTCGGCGCCCTCAACATCACGCCTTACGCTCCGGTGACATACCCGCTTGCGCGGCTGATGATGACTCTGAGCCGCTCCATCCATGAAATCGTCTGGGGGCTGTTTTTCGTTGCCGCGGTGGGTCTGGGGGCGCTCGCGGGCGTGCTGGCCCTTGCGGTGCGTTCGGTCGGCTTCATCGCCAAGATGTCGTCGGAGGCCATTGAAGACCTCGACCCGAAACCCGTGGAGGCCATCCGTGCCGTGGGCGGCAGCGAGTTCAAGGTCTTTATCTACGCCATCCTGCCACAGGTTCTGCCGACGATGATCGGGGTGATTATTTTTGAGTGGGAAATCAATATCCGCCGTTCATCGATCCTCGGCCTGGTCGGCGCCGGCGGGCTGGGGCTGGTGTTTTTCCGTCAGCTCAACACTTTCAACTATCCCGGCGTCACCACGACAATTCTCGCCATCCTGGTCCTGATCCTGTTTGGCGAGCTGGTGTCCTTTTACGTGCGAAAGGCGATCATCTAGTCATGGCCGTCCGTGCCACCACACAAACCCGATCCGGCGCCAAGTCCACGCCGCCGCGCGAATGGCAGCGGTTGAAATTCCCGGAGTCGCTCTACAATTGGGGCGGGTTGCTGCTGGCGCTGGTGTTCCTATGCTACTCGATAATCTACCTGAACATTCCGCTTGAGCGGGTCAGCAATATGTTCGGGCGTGTGGGCACGTTGATAACCGAGCGCTACTACCCGCCGGAGATCGACTATGTCCTGGAGCCGGATTATCTGTCGTCTGTCTTCGATACCATCCAGATGGCCTATCTCGGCGCATTGTTCGGCATGATGATGGCGGTGCCGCTCGGCTGGTTCGGTGCCTATAATATGACGCCAAGCAGGCGCTTTGTGTATCCCCTTGCCAGGCTCATTGCGATGAGCACGCGCGCGGTCCATGAAACCATCTGGGCAATCCTGTTTGTCACCATACTGGGCTTTGGCATGATGGCTGGCGTGCTGGCGCTGACCATGTTCTGCATCGGATTCGCCGGCAAGCTGTTCGCGGAGGAAATCGAGGCCATCGACATGGGGCAGGTCGAGGCCCTGCGCTCAACCGGTGCAAGCGAATTAAGCGTCATGGTCTATGCCGTGTTTCCGCAGGTGCGCGTCGCCTTCACCGGCATTGGCATTTACACCTGGGATGTCGCCTTCCGGGCGGCGACCGTTGTGGGTTTTTTCGGCGCAGGAGGGATGGGCTGGTATCTGAAGCGCAATGTCCTGCAGATCGAGACCCACCGCGTCTCGGCCATCCTGCTTTCGATCATCGTTCTGGTGCTGATTTCCGAAGCCGTTTCCGCCTGGGCGCGGGCGCGGATGGCGAAAGCCAAATAGCGAGAGCATGATCGGATTCACTGGCCGGCTGCTGAGTATCCGCTCTTTTCCGCGAGCTGTGCCGCAAGGCTCAGAAAGTCCTGGATCAGCGGGCGGTTGTGACGCGACTCGAGACAAACCAGATAGGCGCGGGTGTACATGTCCGCGTCGCTGACCGAGAGGGCATGAAGGTCGGAGTGCGGCGAATACTCCGTCTCGGAGATCACCCCTATTCCCAGCCCCCGGATGATGGCTTCGCGCAAGCCTTCCCGGCTTTCAATCAGCAGCACGGGATTGACTTTCACACCCGCTTTTTCAGTGGCCAGATTGAAGGCTTCCTGGGTCGTCGAACTCTTGGTCCGCATGATCATCTTCTCACCTTCAAGATCGGAAAGCCTGATCCGTTTGCGGGTGGCAAGACGATGCCGCCGATTGACCGCAACGAGAATCCGATGCTTGTTATAGAACATCGAATGGATGGTTTCGCTGCCGCAATCGCGCCCGACAATGCCAATGTCGGCGCGAAAATCGTTGATGTCGGCCAGCACCTCCTCAATGATGCCAAGCCGCACGGAAAACTCGATTCCCGGCCGGCGCTCCTTTTGGGCGGCGAGAAGCTCCATCACATCGTAAGGCCCGACGGCGCTCAGATTAAGCTCCCCCACTTCAAGATTTCTGGCCGAGGTCAGGTAGGAAATTGCCTCCTGCTCGTGGCCATAGAGATTATGTGTGATGGCATACAGGGACTGGCCCGTAGGGGTCAGCATGATGGAGCGCCCCTTGCGGTGAAATAGCTCCACTCCAAAGCGGCCCTCAAGGTTTTTCACATGTGTCGATATGGTCGGCTGCCCGACATGCAGGCGGTTCGCCGCGCCAGTGAAGCTGCCTTCGGTCGCGACAAAATGAAATGCTTCAAGCCACTTCTGGTACATTGATTAAATCAATTGATGTTATGACATTTCTAATTTGGCTAAATATAGCTCCAATGTTAGCGTAAGCCAAGAATTACATTGTTGCTGCCAAGGGAGACAAGTGCAACATGACGCGCACCGCCCGCGCTGCTGTCTATGATGCGCCCAACACGCCGTTCGTCATCCGTGATATTCCGTTGCGCGATGTAAGACCGGATGAAGTGCTGGTGCGGGTGTCCATGTCGACCATTTGCCGGTCCGACATCCTTTCCTATCAGGGTCTGCGGCCCAATCCGTGTCCCGGCATACTCGGCCATGAGATTATCGGTGTGATCGATCAGTTGGGCGGGGAGATCAGCCGCGATATGCGTGGCGATGCGTTAAGTTCGGGTGACCGGATCACATGGACGGAATATTTCCATCATGGCGAATCCTATTATCGCGACGTCCACAATATGCCGCAGAAGTCTGACGGCGTGCGCAAATACGGGCATGATCTGGTGGCGACCGACCCGCATCTGCTCGGCGGATTTGCGGAATATTGCTATGTCGTGCCTGGAACCGGCATCCTGAAAATTCCCGACGAGTTGAGCGACGAGGAAGCAACCCCGCTGAATTGCGGTGTTGCGACCATGATTTCGGTGGTTGAGGCGACGCAGATAGAAATGGGCGATGTCGTCGCGATCCAGGGTCTGGGACTGCTGGGGCTTTTTGGTTGCGCCATGACCAAGAGCCGGGGGGCGCGCCTGGTCATTGGTCTCGATTCAGTCAGAAACCGGCTTGAGGCGGCGAAAAAGTTCGGCGCGGATGTTGTCATCGACATATCGGGCCGCAGCGAAGATGACATCGTTGGGGAGGTGCGCAACCATGCGCCGCCCGACGGCGTGGATGCCGTGATTGAGGTTTGCGGCGTTCCCGAAGTGGTAACGGCCGGTCTGAAGATGCTGCGCATCGGCGGCCGTTACACATTGGGCGGAATCGTGACCCCTGACGCCAATGTCACTCTCGATGCCAACATGCTGGTCAGGAATTGGATCACGCTGCGGGGTATCCACAATTATCACCCGCGGCACCTGATCCAGGCGCTGGATTTCGTTATGGCCAACCGCGAGCGATTCCCGTTCAAGGACATCGTCGATTCAACCTTCAAACTCGACGATCTGAACGAGGCGTTCAAGCGGGCGTCCGAGCGCTCGGTGCTGCGTGCAGCGGTTGTCCCTTAAGGCGGAGCTATTCATGACAACAAAGACGCCTGACCTCGGCTTCGAGCCGAAGGGACTGTTCATCGGCGGCGCGTGGGTTGACGCAGGCTCCGGAAAGACCATTACCACGATCAATCCCTCCAACGGCGATGTTTTGGGCGAGGTGCCGCTCGCCGATGAGGCCGATGTCGACAGGGCGGTTGCGGCCGCAAGGGAAGCGTTCCCGGCCTGGGCGGAAATGCCGGCCACCAAGCGCGCGGAGCATCTTGTTCGCCTTGCGGACGCCATAGATGAACATGCCGATCATCTGGCGCTGATGGACGCGGTGGACAGTGGAAACGCGGTATCGGGCATGCGCAGCGACATGAAATGGACATCGAACACCTATCGATATTTCGCCGGCCTGGTCAGCGAAATAAAGGGCGAGACCATGTCGTGCGAGCCGGGACATCTCAATCTCACGCTGCGCCAGCCCTATGGCGTGGTCGCCAAGATCAACCCCTTCAACCACCCCTTTCGCTTCAGCGCCGAAAAGGCGGCTTCCGCGCTTGCCGCTGGCAACACAGTCGTAATCAAGGGGCCGGAGCAGGCTCCGCTTTCCAGCTTGAGGCTTGGCGAGCTGTGCGAAAAAATTTTCCCGCCAGGCGTCGTTAATATCGTGACGGGGGACGGCAAGACCGGATCGGCGATGGTGCGCCACCGCGATGTGCATCGCATCGGATTTGTCGGCTCGGTCGAGACCGGACGAATTATCGCCCGTGAAGCGGCCGAAGGACTCAAGGAAGTGACGCTGGAGCTAGGCGGCAAGAACCCGATCATCATCTTTCCGGACGCCGATCCGTCGAAAGCGGCTAGCGCGGTCATAAGCGCTATGAACATGTCGCGGCAGGGGCAGTCCTGTTCATCAACGTCCCGGGTTCTGGTGCACAGGTCTCTGCACGAACCCCTTGTGGACGAGCTTGCCAGGCAGGCCAGCGCCATTCCGATCGGATTTCCCTGGCTGGAGGGAGCCGAGATGGGACCGGTTGTCTCGCGTCAGCAATATGACCGGGTCCTCGGTTACATTGCCTCGGGCATCGAGCAAAAGGCCACGTTGGTCACCGGCGGCGGGCCGCCTGACGACAGCGATCTGAAAAATGGATTTTTCATCGCACCGACGGTTTTCGACAACGTCACGCCGGAAATGAAATTGATCGAGAAGCAGCCATGAGCCAGCGCACCCGGACCAACATGGTATGGGGAGTGGTGGGCCAGGACTGCCATCTGGACCCCGGCAACATTGTCGATTGTAAAAGCGAAGCAGAGCGTGTGGCGAAAGAGTGGAACGAGAGCGGTGAGTTTTCGAAATCCATACTGCCGTTTGTGGTGATACCGCTGACCGGCAAGGTGGTCAAGAGGGGCAAACGACCATGAACCGAGAGCAGCACAACGAGTACAACCGTGAGTGGAGGCGTCGGAACAGGGAGCGATACGATGAAATTCTTCAAGAAGTTATTCGGGAGTCGGACGCCTTCGGAGCGCCCCGAAAGCCAACGCCAACGAAAATGTGGAGTATGTGGGGGTGAATTGCATATCAGAGACAGTATAGAGGATATGACGCATGATGGTCTCTACCAATGTGCCGGCTGTGACTTACTGGTGCGTAACTCCGTAGCGGTGGCGTCTTGAGTAGATAGGGACGGTGTGCCCGATTCCAATGAGCTCCACCTACTTAATGTGTTGAGCAGGCAGCCACGCGTGAGCGTCGCGAACCCGATTCCTCAGCCGATCCTTCGAGGTCTA
>JADFHH010000118.1 GCA_022567275.1 Pseudomonadota bacterium
TGGAGCAGCGGCGCGGCGACATCATCATTGGATATACCCGAAAAAACAAGCCTGTGAACGCGCGCGACATCAAGGCGCATGGCGCCATGACCGTGCTGCTGCAGGACGCGCTGGCGCCCAATCTGGTGCAGACGCTGGAGAACAACCCGGCCCTCATTCATGGCGGCCCGTTCGCCAATATCGCCCATGGCTGCAATTCTGTGCTGGCCACCAAAACCGGGCTGAGCCTGACCGATTATGTGGTGACCGAGGCCGGCTTCGGCGCCGATCTGGGGGCGGAGAAATTCTTCGACATCAAATGCCGCATGGCCGGTCTGAACCCCTCTGCGGTGGTTCTGGTGGCGACGGCGCGGGCGCTCAAATGGCACGGCGGCGCGGAAAAAGATGCCCTGACGGTTGAGAATGTGCAGGCGATCAAAAAGGGCGCGCCCAACATCGCCCGGCACATCGCGAATCTGAACAAATTCGGCGTGCCCGTGGTCGTCTGCGTCAACCGCTTCCCCACCGATAGCGACGCGGAGCTGGAGGCCGTCGCCGAAATCTCAAGGGAGAACGGCGCCGATGTCGCCATCTGTTCGCACTGGGCCGAGGGCGGTGCGGGCGCGCAAGAACTGGCCGAAAAAATCGCCGCGCTGGCCGATGCGGGCCATGCCAGTTTCAAACCGCTCTACAAGCTCGATATGCCGCTCTGGGACAAGGTCAGGACCATCGCCACCGAGCTTTACGGCGCCAATGATATCATTGCCGACAAGGCGGTGCGCAATCAGTTCAAGCGGCTTGAGAAAAACGGTTTTGGCAATTTGCCGGTGTGCATGGCCAAGACGCAATACAGCTTTTCCACCGACCCGAGCTTGCGCGCCGCGCCGAGCAATCATGTGGTGCCGATCCGCGAGGTGCGGCTGTCGGCGGGGGCAGGGTTCGTCGTCGTCGTCGCCGGCGATATCATGACCATGCCGGGCCTGCCGCGCGAACCCGCCGCGCACCAGATATGTCTGGGCGAAGACGGTCTGATCGCCGGGTTGTCTTAAATCGGCATCGAGGGGACCGTTGCGGGGAAGCTCCGCTTTGCCCCGATACTGTTGCAAAACTGTTTTTGGACGTCCGGGACGCAATATTGATGCGCAGGCGTGTCCCTTCGCGCAACGATGATTCGTCCAAGTCCACATATGGTTTCGAATGTTGCGCAGCAGGTGAGGCTGACGGAGTTTTGCAACACTATCCCCCCATAGCGGACATCACCAGCACAAGCTGGAATGTCTGCGAAGTGTCATAGAACCCTGTACAACAGGAGAAGTTAGCCAGTTTTTTGAAATAAATAATCTAACGCGCGACGTTGGCAGCAGTGGCTGAACCCGACGCCCGCGCCAACCAACAGGAGGGGTGCATCTGGGTGACGAAAAACTGGACCAATCGGGTCGTGATGGTTTTCGGGTTCCCAAATCCAAAACATACGGCCAGGAAAGCGTTTTTTCGTGACCCGATCCGCCATCTTCGGCTATCATTCGGGCCAGTTCGAGGGGCATCTGGAAAATGTCGAGTCAAATTTAATTAATCGAAGGAGCGGGACATGGTGGAGAGCGTCTACAAAGTGGTCGAACTGGTCGGCACCAGCACGGAGTCGTGGGAAAAGGCAGCGACGGCGGCCGTAGAAAGAGCGGGGCAAAGCCTCAGAGACCTGCGGGTGGCCGAGGTGACGGAACAGGACATTGTGCTCAAGGACGGCAAGGTCCAGGCGTTCAGGTGCAAGGTCAAAGTTTCCTTCAAATTTGAAAGCAACTAGGGTCTGTTGAGGTTCAGGACACCGACCGGTCCGGATATCTCACCATGATGCGGACATTTTAGTTGGGGTGTGTCAAACCTCCGTCCTGGGTCATCACCGGTCCTTCAGACCCTCAGAGTTCGGCTGCATCCATGACCACCTTCGATGCCTTCGATGCCATCCACGCCGTCTCCGCGCTCGCCAACGCTCTGCACGTGCTGGCCGCTGTGGTGTGGGTCGGCGGCATGTTCTTCGCCTACGTGGTTCTCAGACCCGCCGTCGGCGGCATCGAGCCGGCGGGCGAGCGTCTGAAGCTCTGGGCCCGCGTCTTCCCCCGCTTCTTCGCCTGGGTGTGGGTCACCGTCATCGTGCTGCCGATCACCGGCTATTGGCGCATGTTCATGGATTTCGGCGGCTTCGCCAGGGCCGGCCTCTACGTGCACGCCATGCAGATCCTCGGATGGGTGATGATCGGGCTGTTCGTCTATCTTTTCGCCGTCACCCACCGGCGCTTCCAGGACAAGGTCGCGGCCGGCGACATCGCGGCCGCGGGCGTCCAGCTTGCGCAAATCCGCCGTCTCGTCGGAACCAACCTGGCTCTTGGCCTCATCGTCTCCGCCATCGCCGCCTTCGGGCGGCTATGGGTATGATGCGCAAACGCAAACCATTTCTTTTTGCGCATACCAGCAAAGAGGCATCACACGATATACCCATAGTGGTCATTCTCTTGCGTTATGGCGGAAGGTCCTCAGACCTTACCTGGCTTTCGCGTCCTCCCGGATCATGTCGGAAGCCTTTTCGGCAATCATGATGACGGGCGAGTTCGTGTTGCCGCTGGTGATGGTGGGCATGACCGAAGCATCCACGACGCGGAGCCCCTTAAGGCCCCGGACGCGAAGGCGCTCATCAACCACCGCCTTGTCGCCGGAACCCATCTTGCAGGTGCCGACGGCATGGAAAATCGTGGTGCCGATGTCGCCGGCCGCTTTCGCCAGCTCTTCGTCGCTCTGGAATTCGACGCCCGGCCTGAATTCTTCCGGCGCGTATCGCTGCAGGGCGGGTTGCGAGACGATTCGGCGGGTGAGCTGGATCGACTCGGCGGCGATCTTCCGGTCGCCCGGTGTCGACAGATAATTTGGCTGGATGGCCGGCGCGGCGAACGGGTCCGGGCCCTTGATGCGGACGTAACCGCGGCTTTCGGGCCTGAGGTTACAGGCGCTGGCGGTAAAGGCGGGGAAGGAATGCAGCGGTTCCCCGAACTTGTCGAGCGTCAGCGGCTGCACGTGGTATTCCACATTCGGCGTCTCAAACGCCGGATCCGTCCTGGTAAAGGCGCCCAGTTGCGACGGCGCCATGGACATCGGGCCGCTTCGGAAAGCGGCGTATTCCAGGGCGATGGCGATCTTCCCGAACAGGTTGTTCGAGCGTTCGTTGAGCGTCGGGACGCCGTGCACCTTGTAGGCACAGCGGATCTGGAGATGATCCTGAAGATTCTCGCCGACGCCCGCCAGTTCATGAATAATTTCGATCCCATGCTGTTTCAGCAGCCCTCCCGGTCCGATGCCGGAGAGTTGCAACAATTGAGGCGATCCGATTGCACCGGCCGCGAGGATAATCTCTGTGGTGGCATCGATCTGAACATCATCTCCGCCGATCTGCAGTTCCAGCCCCGCCGCCCGCAGGCCATCCATCCGGATTTTCTTCACCTGGGCATGGATGAAGACGCGGAGGTTCGGACGCTTCCTGACCGGTTTCAGGAAACCCTTGCAGGTGTTCCAGCGCCACCCCCGGCGCTGGTTGACGTGGAAATACCCGCAACCTTCGTTGTCGCCGCGGTTGAAATCGTCCGTCTTCGGAATGCCGGCCTGTTCGGCGGCGTCACGGAAGGCATCCAGAATTTCCCAGCTCAACCGTTGCTTCTCGACGCGCCATTCCCCGCCCTCCCGATGCATATCGTCGACGGGCACGGCCGCCTGGTCCTCGGACTTCAAGAAATAGGGAAGCACGTCGTCCCAACTCCAACCCGCATTTCCGAGCTGACGCCAGTGGTCATAGTCCCTGGCCTGGCCCCGCATGTAGATCATTCCGTTGATCGACGAGCAGCCCCCCAGAACGCGGCCCCGGGGATAACCCAGCGACCGGCCGTTCAACCCGGGGGCCGGCTCCGTCGTGAATCCCCAATCGGTTCGCGGGTTCCCCATGCAGAAGAGATAGCCGACAGGAATGTGGATCCAGATATAGTTGTCTTTGCCGCCGGCTTCGAGAAGGGCAACGGTGGTCCCGGGGTCTTCTGTGAGACGGTTCGCGAGCACGCATCCGGCGCTCCCGGCGCCGATGATCACGTAATCGAAGGTGCCAATGTGTTTCATGGTCTGCCTTTGCCGGCGCATCGTTTCGGCTGCCGCTGAGCCCGGCGTGGATATTCATAGCAAGCCGCGGCCGATGGGAACAGCGTTGCATTGCCCCGCATGGCCGCCGTTCACTTCGCCCGGCAGGGAATGCGGCGGATTTCCGCACTGAGCGTGTTGCCGTTGAGGTAAAGGGCGGCAAGGACGGTGTAGTCGCACCACCGTTTTCAGGGGAATTGATCCCCCGGATCAATTCCTGATCCTTCAAACTCCTTGCGAAAATCGGCAATCGTCTTGTGATCCGGCGCCCGGCGTCCGGTCAGCCACATCACCTCGACATTCCGCCCCGCCTCGCGCTCATCGACAAACACCACCATCACACGAACCGGATTGTCCTCTTCAATCCAAGCTTCAAGGCATTGGGGAAACATTGTGCGCTGTCGAACGACTCACAGCTTCAATAAATCGCGTCATCAAACCCTCCCGCCAAAGAACGAGAGAATCATAACATCTCAGGCGTTTTTACACAGCCAGAACCGGAAGCGGACGCCGGCTTCGGCTGTGTTTTATATCTGCTCTAGCCCTTGCGCGCGGCCAAAATCACGCCGCTGAGGATGAGCGCGAAACCGATGAGATGAGTGATCCTCGGGGCCTCCCCGAGCAGGACGATCGCCAATATCGCACCGAACAGGGGCACCAGATGCAGGGTCACGCCGGCCCGGTTGGCGCCGATCAGTTCGACCCCGCGGTTGAAGCAGATGTAGGCGAGCACCGATGGGAAGATCGACACATAGGCGATGGCGCCAAGCGTTTGCGCATTGAAGTGCAGTTGCCGCACTGACACATGCTCCCAGACAAAGAATGGCGTGTTCACGGCCGCGCCAATGATAAATGTTACCGCAGTGAAGGACAGCCAGTGAATGGCGGGGCGTTTGCGCAAGCATGCGGTGTAAAAACCCCAAAGCACGATCGCGGCGATGAGCAGCAGATCGCCGCGATTGAGTTCAAGTCCCGCCAGCACTGTGACGTCGCCGCGCGCGACCATGAACAAAACGCCGCTGAGCGATATCGCGATGCCGATGGCCTGGCGCAGGGATATTCGCTCGCCGAAGATGGCGAGACTAGCCAGCACGATCAGAATGGGACCGCTCGATTGCAGCACCAGCGCATTGAGCGCGGTGGTATAGTTGAGGCCCGTGTAACTCAGCGTGTTGAACGCGCCGACGCCGAGGACGCCGAGGAATGTCAGTATCGGCAGATTGTCCCGGATGACCGGCCAGTCGCGCTTGAGCTGTGAATAAGCGAAGGGAAGCACGATAAGGGAGGCGAAGCACCAGCGCGTCCAAGCCAGCGCGATTGGCGGGATAGTCTCATGCACGCCACGGCCCAGGACGATATTCCCGGCCCAGAACAGCATCGTCAGCGACAGCAGCAGATAGGCGTTGGCGTAGAGTTTCCCGGCGAGGCGGACGAACATGGGATGATGACCTGATGTAAAGAGATTTATCTCGCTCGCTTTGTGCCCGGACTCAAGCTATAAACATACACGGCCCCGGATTTTTTGTGCGGGGCCGTTTGGCGTGTAGCGGGTGTGAGCAGGATAGGGTCATGGCGAATGTGGTGGTTGTCGGCTCCCAGTGGGGCGACGAAGGCAAGGGCAAGATCGTCGATTGGCTGTCGGAACGCGCCGATGTGGTGGTGCGCTTTCAGGGCGGCCATAATGCCGGCCACACGCTGGTGATCGACGGCAAAACCTACAAGCTCTCGCTGCTGCCATCGGGCGTGGTGCGGCCGGGCAAGCTGGCTGTCATCGGCAATGGCGTGGTCATCGACCCGTGGGCGCTGGTCGAGGAAATGGAGACGCTCGCCTCGCAAGGCGTAGAA
>JADFHH010000119.1 GCA_022567275.1 Pseudomonadota bacterium
TTGCGGGCATGAAGGGTTCGCGGCTGGAGATACCGACACCGGCCTCATCGAGCGGGATTTGAAGCTGCTGACCGCGACGGGAAATATTCCCGAGCTCGCGATCGCCTTCGCCGCTATCGTGGCGCTCGATCTCGATCTGAATGCGCCCTTCGCCGGCTGGCGGCATTGGGGCGAGGCGAGCCATCAGGTGATCCTCGCGCATGGGGAAGTGCCATTTACCAGACGCCTGGTGCTGCATGGGCGGCAAAGCGTGTCGCTGCAAGGCGGGGCATCGGATGTAAAACTTGATGATGTCCAGCGCGATGGCGCACGCTTTCGCGCTACGGTCGCGGGACTGAAAATTACCGCGGATGTGGTGGACTATCCCGCTTCCGGCGGAACCCGTTGCGTGTCGGTGCTGCTTGAAGGGGAAACATGGCTCTTGAGCGTGCCCGATCCACTGGCCGGGCGCGACACCGGAACAAGCCATGAAAACACCATCACCGCACCCATGACCGGGGTTGTGTGCGTGATGCAAGCGCAGGCCGGCGCCAGCGTGAAAGCCGGTGACGGGCTGATCGTTATCGAGGCCATGAAAATGCAACACAGCCTCACCGCCCCGCGCGATTGCACCATCGCCGAGGTTCTTTGCGCCGAGGGGGATTGGGTGGAAAGCGGGGCCGTTCTGCTGCGCCTTGAAGAGGATCAGGCGGAAAAGGGTTGATGACGGATCATGCGCTAGACACGCCGTGCGCCTCGCCGCCCAACGACCGCGTAACCCAGCTGCCGCCATAACTCCAGCGTCAATGCCATCATGACCGAGAACATCAGCGCCATCACCGTGAGCGTCCAGCCGCGGGTGCTGTTGCCCGCGCGATCGCGAGTTTGAGGGTTCGGACCGGGCACCCCGGCGCGCCCGTCAAACTTCACATTGTGAAGGGGAGGAGCGGGTCTGCGCCGGGGTGCGGCCACAAGGGGGAAACGGAGCGAAGTGGCCCCGGTTTCCGCGCAGCAATTGCTGATATTCTGATATTCGAGATGCATGGCGATTGCCTCGCCGGGCCCAAACATGGGCGCGGAATTCGCGTTGCGCTTGTCCAGCGTGGCGAGAGCGAAAACCACGGGAAACAGCGGCAGGTCCGCGAAAAAAATCCCGGATCTTGCCGATGGCATCACCCAAATGCTTGCGACACGGCGTCATCGTACAATTGCAACATACCTGTTTGAATTCTTGTTCTGATACGAACCGTCTTGCGTAACCAAATCGGGCCTGGATGGCTGGACCCTCAGAGCAGACATCGCTACGGGACCATCCTGTATCCGTTTTACCACTGCCGCCACGGATCCACTTGTGATATCCAGAATCGTGGCCGGGTATAAACCAACCCAGAAAATCAACGCGATGATAGGCATGGCTATCATGAACTCTCTCGGCGACAGGTCCTGAAGTTTCTCTACAGACTTATACCAGCGGCGGTAACCTTTAAACGACGTGGGCCCATTTTCTCATTCCGATTGATGTGATTGTCTCCGGTTGAGCGATCAGCTTGTTCCAGGCCTCGCATCCCGCGTCCAGAATGGCATCGTAGGTTGGGAACACGCGGTTCGAGAGCCAGTTCTGGCGCAGATACTGCCAAATGTTTTCGACCGAGTTCAACTCCGGCGAGCGCGACGGCAACAAGAGAATCGTGATGTTTTCAGGCAGCTTCAGCTTGCTCGTTGTGTGCCATCCGGCCCGGTCCATGAAGACGGCAGCGTGTGCGTTTTGGGCCACATGGATGGAGATTTCGTCGAGATGCGCCCATGGCATGGGTGTTGGCCTTTGGCATCATCAGGGCCGCGCCGATGCCCCGTGCCGGGCAGATGGCGCCGAACCATGTCCTCGGGCTCGACCCGTGGGAGATAGGCTGATTTGTAGCGCTGGTCGGCAGGCTGGCGCGGCCTTGTGCCCTTGCGCGCCCACAGGCGGACAAGGCCGTTCTTCTGCCCGATCCGCGCTTCGTCCCCCGGGTCGAGCCCGAGGGCAGGCTCTGGAACCAGATTTCTATCGGTTTTCCGGGCGAAACCTCGCTCAGGTGCGCGGCAAGTGTGCGGGAGAAGTTTTTTTATATGCCGCGATCACTTTTGCATCTTGCTTTGGGTGTTGCGGCCGCGCACTCATGTGGGAAAAGCTCATATCGTGCAATATCTGCGACACCCAGCGCGCGCCATATTCGACGCCAAAGCGGTCCTTGATCACCGCCTGCAGATCAACCCGCCGCCAGCGCACCACGCCATCGGTATGTACGTCGGGGCCGGTCTCCACGATTCCGGCAAGCTCGCGCAACTGATCGTCGCTGAGCCTGCGGGGCGGGCCGGCATACCAGCGGTCAAACAGTCCCTCCGGGCCATCGGCATTGAAGCGGTGAACCCAGTGGCGCAGGGTTTGCCGGTCCATACCGCCAATGCGAGCTGCATCTCCCCCGCTCATGCCGTCATAGACGGCGGCCAGGGACAACAACCGCCGGCTCTGATTGGAATTCTCACAACGTCGCGCAAGATTCCGCAAAGTCTTGCTGTCAAAATCGGATCGTAATGGTAAGGCTGCTGGCATCGGATATCTCCTTTGCCAACCTTGAATCAGATTTCAACTGATTTGGGAATCCTAAATGATTCAAACCTCACCGCCGCTGGTATAAGACCGATATTTTGAAGCAGCCCGGTGAGCTTGTCCGCCTGTTCGTCATTGGTGAATCCAAGCGGCTTTTCACCGTGACCGTCGCTCCCGGCGTCGTCCGCCTGCGTTATCGTCAATTCGGTTTCCGTATGGGGGACCAGCATCCCGTGCCCCGCCGCCAAGGCGGCGTCGAACTTGTTTCTGAAAAACACCCGCCCGATCAACGGCACGGCCATGAGGAAGCCGACGATATTGAACAGGAAAAACGAGGAAACCAGATTACGTTTCACTTCCCAGTACGCATCATGAAACACTTCCAGCCACTTGGTGCGCCGTTCAGTGACAGGGAAGGAGGTATGGGCATCCTCGGGGCGCGCCACTTCCATCACCCGGTGCCCGGGGGTCACGGGTGCCGGACACAGCGGCGTCGAGTGGTGTTCCCCCATGCCTGTATAGTCGATAGGCAAGCCAAAGAAGCCTGCGGCCCCCATTGTCTCGATATCAGGATCCAGCTCCTCTAAATGCCGGTGAATAGCCTCTTCACGCTCATCGATACAGAAGACCACCTGGGCGCTAGGCCGCTTCTTTTTCCTGTTCTGCCATCGTCCCTTGCCAACATTGAGAGACAGGGCATTGAGAACCTCGTCCAGGTAATGGCTCTCGGAGGCAATCAGCCAGACAATACCATGCGCCGACTCGGGAAACGCTTCCAGCGCGCCCATCAGCCGGGTTCGGTCGCCCTTGGGCAATGCGATAATTTCGCCTGCGGAAAGACCTAAAAACTGGGCGAGGTGGAAGAGACGCCATGCGGTATCGCCTGCCTGGCGGCGAGGCTCCGTAACTTCATGGATAAGCCAGATTTCATTGGCCAACGCCTGCCAGTGATCGTCCCCCGACCCGCCAATTGACGGATCATTCGTCAATGCCCTCGCTTGATGGGCAAGATATTCAGGAAGATGACCGGCGAAAAGTTCGTTGCGGGCATAAATTTCCGACAGATGCGTTTCACCATAATGGCGCAAACTGCCAAGACTTGCATCCAACTGCCAAGTTTTACGACACAGTTTACGCACCAGCAAGTTTTCATAAAACATGCGCACGGCGAGATAACCGATCGCGTCAACCGGTTGCACCGTCTGCTTTGGATAATCGGGGTTCCCCTCCATCCAGTATACCATCGCAGCCCATCCCCTGAGCCCGATCAATATCCGTCCGAGGTAGGGTGTCCAATGTTCTTCCGGAATACCCAATTCCTGAAGTTGTTGGATAATCGCATCCTCAGGAAGCATAGGCAGCCTGTGCAGGTCGCCACGCCAAGCGCCAAGACCTTCAAAATCAAAAGTTTTATCTTCCTCAACCAGAAGCTTCCAGCCATCGTAGAAGCCCAGAGCCCGCCCCGGCATATGCCAGGCGGACAGTCCCTCGTCCAAAAAGACGGAGGTAAGCCTGATCATATATTTATTAACAGTGTCAACGATATCGACACCGGTCATCTGCTTGAGAAAGTCGCTGTGCGAGCGCCCGCTCTCGAAACCGCTTAACGCCTCTTCCAGGATCTGCCGTTCATGCTGGAGCTTTCGATGCATAGGATCGTTCTTGCGCAACTGAACAATCAGATCGTGATCCTTGCCACGCGCGCCCTTCCGCGTTTTCTCAAGAGATAACAACGTCTTGAACGCATCGACCCCCCTGCGATTCAGGCGGTGTTCCTCCAAATCATGCCGCACGGTCCAGCACAGATGAGCCGCCTCCAGAATGTGAGCTGCATCGCCGCCCTCTTTCTCAAGACTGCGCAAGTGCTCCAATTCCTTATTGATAACCCGATCAATCGCCTTGCTTAATTTTGCAGTAATCGGGATCGGCGCCCCGCCCCATTGTTCCCAACGGCTAATCTTGGCTGAGAGCCCTTCCACTATGGCGCCATCGGGATCCTGCTGCTGTAAGTAATCAGGATCCGACGGCGACAAAGGATCATTGAGGCCATAAGCCCCCAGACAAGCATGCCAGAGCGCAAGCATTGCGTAACGCTCAAGATGCTGTCCGAAATGCTCGCCAATTGCAGCAAATGTCCCCTGAATGCCCCAATGACGGTGCGCCAGCCTGGCCACGAGCGCTGACTCTTCATGGAGCCAAAGAGTACGAATCCGTGTCTGCTTCTCCTCCTTGGCCCGAAGCCACAGGGGAATCGCTTTTGAAAAATCCTCTTCCCTTTTCAGCCAAACGGATTCATGACGTTCCCTGAACACCAGCCAGGAGGAATGTCATGATGGAACAGTTTTCGCCTGTTTTCGAGGGTGTTAACGACCCTCGCAAGAGCAACGCGACGCGGCACGACCTGCAGGAGATGCTGCGGCTGGTGGCGGATCTGGCGCAGGACCTGGAGGGCGTGATTGCCCCCGGCCTGCCCCGGCGCAGGCCGGGGGCAAGGCCTTGCGCGGTGTCTTTGCTGCCGCGCGTCGGCGAGCGCTGTCATCGAAGCCGGCGGGGATTATGTGCGGGCCCTCAAGAGCCTGCCCCGGACCCCGATCCGGGGGCAACTGTCAAGGCCGGATCAATGCGAGGGAAACTCAAAAAGGCAGGATGGAATGACGATTTCATCCTGGATATGATACGTGCAGCCAAACCCGCCCAAAAGCGATTGCCCTGCGCGCCGGGCTGATTGACCTTGACACATCATGTATGGGAGATCCCGCGCAGGACGTGGGTAATTTCCTCGCGCATCTGGTGTAACCGAGCAGAGTCCGCTGCCAGTTGACTTCACGGTCCGGGAGATACTTGCCTGGCTGGAAATCCTCGATGGAATATCGTCCGGCGACGCTGGACCACTCCTCGACCAACTCGGCCTTGGGCCATCATTGATCGGCCGTCGTGTCGATACCCTCTCGAAAGGTGAGCGGCAACGTGTCGTGCTCTTGGCGGTCTTGTTGCGACGCCCTCGTTTGATCTTGGCGGACGAGCCGTTAGAGGGGCTCGATCGAACGACGCGTTGCCTGATCGGCGAATGCCTGCACCGCTATGCCAAAGAAGGCGGCCGGAGCATCTTCTGGGTTTCGCATCATCTGTCGGAAACCCTGCAATATGCTGATCGCCTTATCGAAATCGAAGGACATCGACTGGTCGAACGGCCAACCGATCGCTTTGCTTTTCGAGTATCCACGCCGGACGGCCGTTTGGAAGATGTGTGGGCTTGCAGCCTTGCCGCTCTCCCAGCGGTGGTGGCGAAGCATCTCGTCGGAAATGGAACGGTCCGTTTAGAAATCACGGAAAAAAGGGCCGGGGAGAACAGGTTAGGAAACGCTGGTTGCTTGCCACGCGTCTGTTGCTGCCGTCCT
>JADFHH010000120.1 GCA_022567275.1 Pseudomonadota bacterium
GCTGCCGGAGCGGCGCTGGTGTGGCTGTCCTGGCAGGGCACCTCGTCTTTGTTGTCGCTGCCGGTGTTCGCAATTGCCGCCGTGCTGCTCATCGGCCTCAAGGCGGCCGGCAGGGAGAATGGCGGCAAGGGGGATGAAGGTTCAGGCTTAAGCGGTTATTTCAACGCCGTGGCGGTGCTGGCCCGCGACCGTGCCGTCATCTGGCTGTGCGCCATGGCGGGCTTCCGCTCAATCGCCCAGACCGGCCTGCTGGTGTTCCTGCCGCTCTATCTGGTCAATGTGCTTCAGGTCTCGCCGGTGATGCTGGGGTTCACGGTCATGAGCATGCAGATTGGCGCGGTGATTGCCGGGCCCATGGCCGGAATTGCGTCCGACCGGATTGGCCGCAAGCCGGTCACGCTCATCTGCCTCACGGCGGCGACGCTGATGCTTGGCGTTCTGACCCTGGTCGAGGGCATTGAGCTGTTTGTCGCGACCGTGTTCCTGCTCGGGCTGGCGGTATTCGCCGTGCGTCCGGTGATCCAGAGCTGGGCGCTCGACCTGGCCCCTGAGAAAATGAGCGGCTCCGTGATGAGCCTGCTGTTTGGCGCCCAGTCGGCCATGTCGGCGCTGATTCCTCTCGCGGGCGGTCTGATTGCCGACCAGTGGGGTATCGCGGCGGTGTTTTATGTGCTGGGCGCGGCGATGCTGATAGCCAATGTGATTGTTTATTTCCAGCCGCACAGGCCGTGCGCGGCGAGGAAGTAGGCATTTCTCCAGAGGAGGTACGCCTTATGGCGCTCAAGACACGGCTGACCGAACGCTTTGACATCGAACATCCGGTCTTGTCGGCGCCAATGGCCTTTGTTGCCGGCGGCGCGCTCGCCGCCGCCGTAACCAAAGCCGGCGGGCTGGGCCTGATCGGCGGCGGCTATGGCGACGCGGAGTGGCTGGACGAGCAGTTTCGCGCCGCGGGAAATACGCCGGTGGGGTGCGGGTTCATTACCTGGTCGCTGGCCGATGCGCCACATCTGCTCGATGCGGTTCTGGAGCGCGAACCGGCAACCATTTTCCTGTCCTTTGGCGATCCGGCGCCCTTCGCGCCAAAGATTGCGCAAGCCGGGGTGCCGCTCATCTGCCAGGTGCAGACCCTCAAAGGGGCACGCGGCGCAATTGACGCCGGGGCTTGCGTGATTGTGGCGCAAGGCGCTGAAGCGGGTGGCCATGCCGGTGTGCGGGCCACGTTCCCGCTGGTTCCCGAAGTCGCCGATCTGATTGCGGCGCGCAGCCCGGATGTCGTGCTGTGCGCGGCGGGCGGCGTGGGCGACGGGCGCGGTCTTGCCGCCGCGCTGATGCTGGGCGCGGACGGCGTGCTCGTGGGATCGCGTTTTTCGGCCTGTTCAGAAGCGCTTGTGTTCCCCGGCTGGCATGAGGCGCTGCTTGGCGCGGATGGCGACGTGACCGTTCAGACCAGCATCATCGACATCGCCCGCAAACGCGACTGGCCCGAACCCTACAAGATACGCGTCGTGGAAAACGCACTGGTGAAGCGGTGGCGGGGCAAGGAAGACGAGATGCGGGCGCGGCAGGACGAGGAAGCGGCAAATTATGAACAGGCGGCGGCGAAGGGCGACAGCGGCAATTACGGCGTTATCGTCGGCGAAAATGTTGGCCTGATCGGCGACATAGAACCCGCCGCCACCATTCTGGAGCGCATGGTATCGGAGGCGGAAGCGCTGTTGCGGCGTGGTGCGGATTTTGTTTCGCCGGCGGCAAAAGGGTAAAGGACAAAACCGAATGCAGAACGGGCCGTTAGCGCGCTACAGATCACTGGTCGGCGAGGGCTGTCTCAGCCCCGATCCGGCCCAGCTGCTGGCAGCGGAAAAGCTTGAGCTACTGGCCAACCGTCTGGCCCGGTACGAGCCGCCGCACAAAACCGACCTGTTTTCCTTCTTCACCCGCAATCGGGGTGAAATACCGCAAGGGCTTTACATGTTCGGCGGCGTGGGGCGTGGCAAAACCATGCTGATGGATTTGTTTTTCGAGGCGATTCCTTACCCTGCCAAACGCCGCGTGCATTTCCACGAATTCATGGGCGAAGTGCACGAATTGATCGCCCGCTTCCGCGCCGACCAGAAAGGCGATCCGATTCCCGCCACCGCGCAAGCTATCGCGCGCGAGGCGGCGTTGCTGTGTTTCGATGAATTGCATGTCACCGATATCGCCGATGCGATGATTCTTGGGCGGCTGTTCAAGGCGTTGTTCGAGGCCGGCGTGGTCATGGTGGCGACCTCCAATTCGCCGCCCTGGGAACTTTACAAAGACGGTTTGAACCGGCCGCTGTTCGAGCCTTTCATCGAGATCATCGAAAACCGCATGGAGGTGCTACAGCTCGAGGCGGCTACCGATTACCGGCTGGAAAAGTTGCAAGGCGCGCAGCTTTACTTTACCCCCGCGGGCAAAAAGGCGGCCAAAGCCATGCGCGCGACCTTTCTGCGGCTGACCGGGCGCAGACGAGGTGAAGCGGCGAGTATCGACATCAAGGGCCGCAAGCTGGCGATACCCGAAGCGGCCATGGGGGTGGCGCGGTTCGACTTCGAGGATTTATGCAACCAGCCGCTGGGGCCGGGCGACTATCTGGTGATCGCCCACGCCTATGACATTCTGCTGATTGAAAATGTACCCATCCTGGAGCAGGTGCACCGCGAACAGGCGCGCCGCTTCATCACCCTTATCGACACGCTCTACGACAATGGCGTACGGCTGGTGCTCTCGGCCGATGCGGAACCCGGCGCGCTCTACGCCATGACGCGTGGCGCGGAGCTGTTCGAGCGCACTGCATCGCGGCTGATAGAAATGCGCTCGCAAGAATATCTGGCGCGGGCGCGCGGTGAGGAGGTTGGGTTAGATGCGGGGTAAGGTGGTGCATGGCTGATTTATCGCAAAATTACGATGTGCTGGTCATCGGCGCGGGTAACGCAGCGTTGTGCGCGGCCATCACGGCGCGGCGCGGCGGCGCCAGCGTGCTGGTGCTGGAATGCGCACCGCGCGACTTTCGCGGCGGCAATTCCCGCCACACCCGCAACATCCGCTATGCCCATGAGAGCGCCACCGATTATGTGACCGGCCCGTACCCGGTGGAGGAATATTGGGACGATTTGCTGCGCGTCACTGCTGGCAAGACCAATGAAAAGCTGGCGCGGATGGTGCTGGAGCAATCGGTATATGCGGTCGACTGGATGATGCAACAAGGCGTGCGTTTCCAGCCGCCGCTCAAGGGCACGCTCGGGCTGGCACGCACCAACGCCTTCTTTTTTGGTGGCGGCAAGGGGATGATGAATTCGTTTTATCTCACTGCTGAAAAGCTCGGCGTGGAAATCCTTTACGAGGCGGAGGTGAGCGACCTCACCCTGGACGATGGGCGCTTTGTCAATGCACGGCTGCGTTATGGGGGACGCGAGCACAATGTGCCGGCGCGCGCGCTGGTGGTGGCGGCGGGGGGGTTCGAGGCCAATATCGAGTGGCTGAAGGAGGTCTGGGGCGAAGCGGCGGAAAATTTCCTCATTCGCGGCACCCCTTACAACAAGGGCCGTTTGTTGCGGGTGCTGCTCGATCATGGCGCGCAACCAGTGAGTGAAGCCGACCAGTGCCACGCGACGCCGATAGATGCGCGTTCGCCCAAATTCGACGGCGGCATCGCCACCCGCGTCGACTGCGTGATCTATTCGATCATGGTCAACAAACATGGCGCTCGCTTCCATGACGAGGGCGAGGATATCTGGCCAAAACGCTACGCCATCTGGGGCCGCCTCGTCGCCAAGCAACCCGATCAAATCGCTTACGCCATCATCGATTCCAAATGTCTGGAGCTGTTCATGCCGACCATTTTTCCGCCCTTTGAAGCACCCACCATCAAAGAGCTGGCTGAAAAGCTGGAGCTTGAGCCAAAACCGCTTGAAAAAACCGTCGCAAAATTCAACTCCGCGGTGCAGCCGGGCGCGTTCGACGCTGCCCGGCTCGACGGCTGCCATACCAAGGGGCTGACACCGGAAAAAACCAACTGGGCGCGAAAAATCGATACCCCGCCTTTTTACGGCTATCCGCTGCGCCCGGGCATCACCTTCACCTATCTCGGCGTCGAAGTGGACGAAAAAGCGCGGGTGCTGTTCGGGGTGAACAAGAAACCGGCGGACAATATTTTCGCCGCCGGCGAGGTGATGGCCGGTAATGTACTGGGGCAGGGCTATACCGCCGGGATTGGCCTGCTGATCGGCAATGTGTTCGGCCGCATCGCCGGAGAGGAGGCCGCACGCCGTGCCGTCAACTGACACACTAAAAGAAGCCGATCGGCTGATGACCATCTGCAACGCCTGCCGCTATTGCGAGGGTTTTTGCGCGGTGTTTCCGGCGATGGAGCGGCGCAGGCTTTTTTCCTTGGGAGACCTCACTTTTCTGGCCAATCTGTGCCATGGCTGCAATGGCTGCTATCACACCTGCCAATATGCCCCGCCGCATGAATTCGACGTCAATGTGCCGAAAATATTTGCAGCCCTTCGGGTGGAAACTTATGCGCAATACGCCTGGCCGGGATTTCTCGCCCGCGCTTTTCACCGCAACGGGCTGTTCGTTTCGCTGGCGGTTGCCTTGGCATTGGCGCTTCTGCTCGTGCTCACCTTCACCCTGCAGGACGCGTCTGTCCTGTTCGGCGAACATTCCGGGACGGGCGCCTTTTATGCGGTCATCCCCTATGACGCCATGGTCTGGCCGTTCGGCCTCGTCTTCGGGTTCGCCATTTTCGCGATGATCGCCGGCGGTGTGCGCTACTGGCGCGACACGGCCGGGCGCTCCGGCGCCAAGCTATCGTTGCGCGCCGTTCTTGGCGGGGTGCGGGATGTGCTCACGCTCAAAAATCTCGGCGGGGGCGGGGGCGGCTGCACCTACCCGGATGAGAATTTCTCCTATGCAAGGCGCAATTTTCATCATTTCACCTTCTACGGCTTCATGCTGTGTTTCGCCGCCACCTCGCTGGCCACCATCTACCATCACGGCTTTGGCTGGATTGCGCCTTATTCCTTCACCAGCGCCCCAGTCATTCTCGGCACCCTTGGCGGCATCGGCCTGCTGATCGGCCCGGCGGGCCTGTTATGGCTCAAGGCAAAAGCCGAACCCGCTCCGCTCGCACGCGATCTGCTCGGCATGGACGTGGCGCTGCTGGTGCTGTTGTTCGCCATCGCCCTCACCGGGCTGGCGCTCCTGGTTTTGCGCGAAACAAGCGCCATGGGCACGCTGCTCAGCGTTCATCTGGGTTTCGTTATGGCCCTGTTCGCGACCCTGCCCTATGGAAAAATGGTGCATGGGGTTTACCGGTTTCTGGCGCTGGTCCAGGACGCGGCGGAAGACAAGCCACTGCGTTAGAGTACGAACTTATAAATTAGCAGGGTTGAAGCGCTGTGCGGCAATATCCGCTTAGAGGTTCCCTCAATTAGTTTCGGGTTGGGCGCTAAGTGGCCGCAACCTTCGCTTTCTCGATCTGGCGCTTGATCCGGCGCGCCCTGAGCGACAGCTCCGCACTCTTGGCCTTGGCGAGAAAGCCATCCAGGCCGCCGCGATGTTCAACGGTCCTGAGCGCATTGGCGCTGACCCTGAAGCGCACCGAGCGGCCAAGCGTTTCGCTCAGCAGGGAGACATGACACAGATTGGGCAAGAAACGCCGGCGCGTCTTGTTGTGCGCATGACTGACATTATTGCCGGTCATGACCCCCTTGCCTGTAAGTTCGCAACGCCGCGACATGAATCATGCTCCTGAGAATGGCCGTCTCAGCCTGATCGCCCAGGCGGCGCGATGATATACGGGCCGTGCGGGCGCCCGTCAAGCTGGCGGCGCCGGCGCCGGCATCAATTTTATGCCCGGCGCCAAACCAAAACTGTTGCATTGTAGCGCGAACGCTATCACATAATTGCCGGAATACCGGAATAGTGATGAACAC
>JADFHH010000121.1 GCA_022567275.1 Pseudomonadota bacterium
GAACGGGTCGATCTCGAAACAGTAGATTTTTCCATCCGGGCCGGTCACCGTCTGCGCTTTCAGATCGAGGGCAATCTCGGAGCTAGGCGTATCATGCAGCTGCAGCCTGAGCGTATCGCAATCGGTTTGTGACAGGCGTACGGGCAGCACCCCCTGCCTTATGCAGTTGTTGTAGTGAATATCGCCAAAGCTCGGCGCTATGACGCAGCGGATCCCGTTTGCCACCAATACATATACGGCCGCCTCGCGCGAGGAGCCGCAGCCCCAGTTGATCTCGGCGACGATGATGCGGGCATCGCGAAAGGGAGGCTTGTTGTAGATGAAGTCCTGTTTTTCGGTGCCGTCGCCGGCAAAACGCAAATCGTGGAACAGATAGCGGTCATATCCGTTCTCTGTCCTGTCCCGGCGCAGGAAGCGTGCAGGAACAATCTGGTCGGTATCGCAGTTCGGGATATCGACCGGCATACCCAGCCCGGAGAATGTGGTGAAGGCTTCCATATCAAGCTCCCTCCATCAGCTTGCGTACATCGGTAAACCTGCCCGTAACGGCTGCCGCCGCCGCCATCGCCGGGCTGACGAGATGGGTGCGGCTGCCTGGGCCCTGTCGGCCGCGGAAATTACGATTGCTCGTTGAGGCGCAACGTTCTCCGGGTTTGAGCGTATCGCCGTTCATGGCCACGCACATTGAGCAACCGGCGCGCCGCCATTCGAATCCGGCGTCGGTGAAGATCCGGTCGAGACCTTCCGCTTCCGCCTGCTCCCGCACAAGACCGGAACCGGGAACCACCATCGCCGGGATCACCGCTTTGCGGCCTTTGGCAACGGCCGCCGCGGACCGCAAATCCTCGATCCGGGCGTTGGTACAGGCGCCAATAAAGACCCGGTCGGGATGGATGTCGGTGACGGCCATGCCGGGCGTCAGGTCCATATAGTCGTATGCAGCGACCATCGCCGCCTTGCGCTCTGAATCGGTTTCCTTGTCCGGGTCGGGCAACCGCTCGGTCACCTGGACCACGTCCTGGGGGTTGTTGCCCCAGGTTACCATTGGCGCAATTGCTTCACCGTCGAGCGAAACTTCAGTGTCGAAGGCGGCATCGTCGTCGGATGGGAGGGTGCGCCAGAAGGCCAGGGCCTCATCCCACTTTTTGCCTTCCGGCGCGAATGGGCGTCCCTCGATATAGGTGAAAGTCGTTTCATCCGGCGCCACAATACCGAAGCGACTGCCCGCCTCGATCGTCATGTTGCATATCGTCAGCCGGCCTTCCATGGAAAGGTCGCGGATCGCGGAACCCGCATATTCGATTGCGTAGCCGGTGCCGCCGAACGCGCTAATTTGGCGGATGATGGCCAGAATCACATCCTTGGCGGTCACCCCGAATCCGAGATTGCCATCTATAATGATCCGCATGGTACTGGGCGTTTTCTGCCATAGTGTCTGGGTCGCCAACACATGGCTGACTTCCGATGATCCGATCCCGAACGCGATGCACCCCAGGGCGCCATGGGTCGAGGTGTGGGAGTCGCCGCACACCATGGTCAGTCCGGGAAGGGTGATGCCCTGTTCCGGTCCGACCACATGGGCGATCCCCTGACGCCGGTCGCCCCAGGGAAAAGCGGTAATGCCGAATTCCCTGGCGTTCGTTTCCACCGCGGCAACGATTTCGCGCGCACGAGGATCTTCGAGATCGTCGAGCGAAGCGGTATGAGTCGGCGTGTAGTGGTCCGGTGTCATAAAGGTCTGGTCGGGGCGTCGTACCTTCAGCCTGCGCCGGCGCAGCCGTTCGAATGCAGCAAAGGATCCATCGTGACAGAGGTGGCGGTCGATATAGAGCAGGGTCTGCCCGTGCCGCTCGGTCACGACGTGCCGTTCCCAGATTTTTTCGAAGAGCGTTTTACCGGTCATTGAGAATCCTCAGTCGTCACTCAGCAGCCTGCGGGCGGTGGCCGACGGAATCGTCGTATTTGGCAAGTTCTTCCTCAGGCATGAATTTGTGCTCCAGCTCCATGATCTCGTCGAACCCCGCGAAGGTGTGGAAGTCGCCCATCGGGTGCTTCTTGAACCTGTCATTGAAACGGTTCTCGCCGGTCGGGCCCTCATCGCGCATCGCGACCGCCAGATCATACATCGCCATCATCGAAGCCTGGAATGTCGCGACGGGCGAGATCGTGAGGGCGATGCCCAATTCGTCCAGTTCCTGCTGGCTGAAGCGCGGAGAGACGCCCGTCTGATTGTAGAAGATCGGTCCCTTGACCTCGGCGCAGATGCGTTTCACCTCGTCGACATCGGTTGGCCCTTCGACGAATGCCAGGTCCGCCCCGGCCTTTAGATAGGCATTCGCGCGCTCGATCGCGTCATCGAGACTGCCGCCATGCGCGCCGCGCGCATCGGTCCGGGCGATCACCACGAAGTCGGGATCAATCTCCTTGCGGGCATGGTCGGCGGCGCGATACTTGCCGCACGCCTCCTCGATGGAGATCACGCGCCGCCCGGCGACATGGCCGCAGCGTTTCGGGATCACTTGGTCCTCGATATGGATGGCAGCGACGCCGGTCTGGATATATTCCTTCACCGTGCGCACGACATTGACGGCATTGCCATAGCCATTGTCGGAATCCGCGATCACCGGCACCTTTACCGCATTGGCGATATAGCGGGCATTCATGTGCATCTCGGTCATGGTTGCCAGACCAGCGTCCGGCATGCCGAGTAGCGAGACCGACGTCCCATAACCAGTCATGTAGAGGGCCGGAAACCCGACCTGATCGAGAATTCTGGCGCTGAGCGCGTTGTAGCAACCGGGCACATAGAGCGACCGGCCCTTACTCAACAGTTTCCGCAGAGCGGTTGTTCTTTTCATTCTGCTGATCCTCCTGGAGCCCTGCTCGGTCCAATAAAATCGATTCGGTTTGCGGGTTCAACCAATACCGCGCTCTCACACCAGTGCATGAACGCAGCCTCCGCCTCGGTAGACATACACGATTGCCTCTACAGCTCACGATCCGGCGTTAACGACAATTTATCGCAAATTGTTGGGTCAGGTTTCGGATAACCACGACCCGGGCGTTTCTAGCAAGGATAAGTGTAATCGCTTGAAATCTGGGAATCCAGTCCCCGTGCCTATTCTGGCGTCCTAGACCGCTGCCATCTCAGCGCAAGCTAATGGTCTTGTATGTCCGCTTCTCTAATCGGGTGTCATTGTCAAGTTCCGTGTTTTCAGCGTTTGTTGTCATCACTACGTGGGTCACTCGAGTTATAGCCGAAAGTTGGTGATGGGTTGATTGGGTGGCATATCATGGCGTTGTCGAGACGCCGCAATTCTCAAAGAGAAAAGGATATGCCACATGACGAATGATACGCTTGTCGGCTTTGCCGATCCAGCCGGGATTTCAGCTGATCCACTGACGGATATATTACGCAGCGGCGCGCGGGACTTGCTCGCCCGCGCCATTGAGGCGGAGGTTGCCGATCTTTTGGCCGCGCATATGCATCTAACCGACGCGCGGGGCCGTCGGCGGCTTGTGCGGCATGGTCACTTGCCGGAGCGCGAGGTGATGACGGGGATCGGGCCTGTTGCGGTGAAAGTGCCCCGCGTGCGCGATCGGGGCACGGATGTAGAATCGATCAGGTTCACATCGAAGCTTTTGCCGCCGTATCTGCGGAAAACCAAATCCGTTGAAGAGCTGCTGCCGTGGCTTTACCTCAAAGGCATTTCCACGGGTGATTTTGGCGAGGCTCTTGCAGCGCTTCTGGGGCCGAACGCGGCGGGACTGTCCTCCAGCACGATCTCACGGCTGAAGCTCGACTGGTGGGCCGATTATGAGCGTTGGACCAAGCGTGATCTCTCGGCGCGGCGCTATGTGTATCTCTGGGCTGACGGTGTTTACTTCAAACCCCGCCTCGATCAGGAGCGCCAATGTATGCTGGTGATTATCGGCGCGGATGAGTGGGGCAACAAGGACATCCTGGGCCTTATGGACGGCTATCGCGAAAGCGCGCAGTCCTGGCGGGAGTTGCTGCTTGATCTCAAACGCCGCGGCCTGACAGCCGCCCCCGATCTTGCGGTCGGCGACGGTGCATTGGGATTTTGGAATGCCCTGCGCGAAGTCTTTGGCGAGACCCGCGAACAACGCTGCTGGGTGCATAAGACCGGCAATGTCCTGAATGCGATGCCCAAGTCCGTGCAACCCAAAGCGAAGGGCCATCTTCAGGACATCTGGATGGCGGAAACCAAAACCGGAGCGGCAGCAGCGTTTGACTTCTTTATCCAAGCCTACGGGGCCAAATATGATCGCGCCGCGGGAAAGTTGAGCAAGGATAAAGACGTGCTCCTGAGCTTCTATGATTTCCCCGCCGAGCATTGGAAACACATCCGGACCAGCAATCCGATTGAAAGCACATTCGCCACCGTCCGGCACCGGACAAAGAAAACCAAAGGCTGCCTGAGCCGGAAAACGGCCCTGGCGATGACCTTCAAACTCTTGATGTCCGCCAAACGGAAATGGCGCAAGCTGGATGGAGCAAACAGGATACCGGAAATCATCGAAGGGGTTGCATTCAAGGACGGGATCAAGCAGGAAAGCATTGCCGCCTGATCACAGCGTCACCAACTTTCGGGCATAGCTCTGTTACAACAAGACTTACCGCAGCGCGCCGACGGACGGCTCACCCCGTACTACTGGTAGCTGTAGTCATCGCGTCTTGCGCGGTGGCTCCTGGGACAACTATCCGACGAACCTTCGCTCGGCTATCCGCTACTGGATCGTGCCCGACCTCCGGTACTACCTCAACGGGCTCCGCGTTGCCCGAACGCTCTAACCCCTTGAGTCTTTTCTTCCTCTAATCGGGGGTCTGGGGCGCAGCCCGCTGCGAATCGCGATGGCCGGATTGGGTCAACTCCGGCCCTTCAGACCTTGAAACTTCGACAGTCGTTGTACCCTCAAGAGCGGACGTCAAATGCGTGTCCATCCGATTACAGTTTTGCAACCGAAGGCTGTGGTTTGGTGAATAGTTGAGTCTATGTGTATAATTGAGAACCACGTTTACATTTTGGGGGGTCAAGAGAATGCGCACCATTTTTGCTTGTCCGCTATTTTTGGCGTTCGGCGTCATCGGTCTTGTGATGATTGTGCCGGGATCAGCAGTAGCAAAATGCAAGACATTTTCCGCATATTATAACGGGACTGATATTGGAATGGGTGCAGCCCATTCGGCTGAGCAACGCATGCGATCCAATGTCGCGAGTTGGGCAAAACAGAACAACATAAAGCACTATCATATTCGCAAGGTGAAAAAGGCTTGTGGGGAGTGGTATTTCACACCTCTCCTGCCACATCATAAGTGTACAGCGACAGCGCGAGTTTGCTACTAACGTGGGGTTGCCAATGGGGCGGCAATTACATCGTCGAGATCCTTGTCGCTGAGGCGATCTCTATAAGAGGGCATTGGCGAGCCGGTGAGAACCTCGAATTCTCTAAGCGTCGTTTTATCGAGCGAGATGAGACGACCATCCGCGACGAGGATTTGAACTGAAAAACTGTCCTCGTTCATGCGAAGCCCCTCCACCAGCGTCCCGTCAGTGGTCGTCGCTCGGGCACGAAAGCTGCGCGGATGCACGCTGGCGTTTGGATCGAGAATCGCTTCCCGAAGAGCATCGGGAGAACTAATGGCAGCGGTGGCCCGAAGATCAGGCGCTAGTCGCCCGCCCTCATCGCCGATCCGATGACACCGAATGCATCCTTGTGAGCGGAATACAGCCGCTCCGGCCTCGGCGTCACCCTCGGCGCCGCCAATGTCGAGCGAAAGCGAACGAAGGTAGGCGACTAGTTGCCAAGTCTGGCGTTCGTCGAGGGTGAACGCTGGCATGGCTGTGTCCGATATCCCGTTCTGGATCAGATCGAACACTTCGCCGTCCGAGGAGGCGCGATTGATACCACCCGCAAGGTTCGATGTGAATCCTGGCCA
>JADFHH010000122.1 GCA_022567275.1 Pseudomonadota bacterium
CGCGAGCCGGACGGCTTCACTTGCAGCCATAAACCATTCCCGTCAGCGTAGCGCCCCGGTTCTTTCGTTTTGGCGACCCGCGTCGCTGTCAGCCTGTTTGATATAGGCAAAGTGCCCGCCTAACCCTTCGGCCTACAAGTTGGCCTACAAGTTGTTCTCGTATTGTACCGGAACATATCGGAAAAGCTCGGAACGCGCAAGGCGTGAAAGTGCCTTTATTTCTGCGTATTATTGGAAGAATTCGGAACGTATAGGACTATATTTTGGCGGAGAGGTCATCCGCCTCGGCGATCTGAAAGGCAGGCCGGTGGTTGTCTATTTCTACCCCAGGGACGACACGAGCGGCTGCACCAGGGAGGCCATTGAATTTACGGAACTGAAGGCAGGTTTTTCCAGTCTTGGCGTCAAAATCATCGGCATTTCACCCGACACGGCCGCGCGCCATGACAAGTTCAAGGTCAAACACAAGCTGAACATTCAACTTGCTGCCGACACAGAGAAAACCACCGCTCGGAGTTATGGAGTCTGGGTTAAGAAAAGCATGTATGGCCGCCAATATATGGGCGTGGAGCGTTCTACATTTCTGATAGACGCAGAAGGGAAAATCTCCCGGATCTGGCGCAAAGTCAGGGTGGCTGGACATGCAAAGGAAGTTTTAGAGGCAGTTCAATCACTTAACTGATAACGGGCCGGCCAACCCTCGCGCCCGCATGGAGAACAACCGGATAAATACGCGAAAGAATCTCCATGACATCGCCCGGCTGACACAGTACCCTGTCGGCTGGCGGCAGGAACGCTGATTGAGGGTTTGGGACGTATCAGCATCCGGACAGTGCATGTCAGCAACGCGGGCTGCACGGCGCCTCATGTTGTAAGTTGGAGGTAATATTGGATGTTCACCAGGAAAACAAACCGCAACGGGGATAAACCCGAGACGGCTAAAGCAGCTTCGACTAACTTCGCCAAGAAGCCGGAAAAGCCTGCATCGACCCCGTCATCCCAGACAAAATTTCCTACACCTCTTAAAGGATCCGGCCAAATGGCGCCATCGATTATTGGAGAAGACCTGGCCATTGAGGGCAATGTGGTTTCAAAGGGTGAGATTCAAATCGATGGCCAGATCAAAGGCGACATTCGCTGCACCTCCATTGTGATCGGCAACACGGCTCTGATCGAGGGCGGTGTCGTAGCCGAAGACGTGATCGTGCGCGGCCGTGTCGTGGGATCTATTCGCGGGCATCGCGTGACGCTGCAATCGAGCTGTCAAGTGGAAGGGGACATTTTTCACCAGTCTCTGGCGATCGAACAGGGCGCCTACTTCGAAGGTAAATCGCGCCGCTCGGACGACCCGTTGACGGACGCCAAATCAAATGCGAAGCCGAAATCAGGACTTGATACAAGCGGAAACTCGGGGTCCGGCAACGCCCGCGAAGATTAATCATATCAGGGTCTTGACCCTAGCCCAGATCCTCGACCTTTTCCGCCTCTCCGCCATGCACCCGTTGCGCCAGCGCCGCCTCTATGAAGGCGTCGATATCGCCATCGAGAACCGCGTTCGGATTGGAGCTTTCCACGCCGGTGCGCAAATCCTTCACCATCTGGTAGGGCTGGAGTACATAGGAGCGGATCTGATGCCCCCAGCCAATTTCCGTTTTGGCCGCCGCCTGGGCCTGCACTTTTTCCTCGCGCCGCTGTAGCTCCGCCTCATAGAGCCGCGCCCGCAGCATGTCCCAGGCCGAGGCCCGGTTCTTGTGCTGGGAGCGCTGGTTCTGGCATTGCACGACGATACCGGTCGGCAAATGGGTGAGGCGCACCGCGCTGTCGGTGGTATTCACATGCTGCCCCCCGGCCCCGCTCGCCTTGTAGGTATCGATACGCACATCCTTGTCCAAGATTTCAATCTCGATGGACTGGTCGATGACCGGATAGGCCCACACGGAGGCAAAGCTCGTATGTCGCCGGGCATTGGAATCGAAAGGAGAAATGCGCACCAGACGGTGCACGCCGGATTCCGTCTTGGTCCAGCCATAGGCGCTGGCCCCGCGAAGAATGAGCAAGGCGGATTTGATGCCGGCCTCCTCGCCCGGATTGGTGCCGATGATTTCAGCCTTGAAGCCGCGCTGCTCGGCCCAGCGCAGATACATGCGCATGAGCATTTGCGCCCAATCCTGACTTTCGGTGCCCCCCGCGCCGGCATGAATTTCCAGATAGCAGTCATTGCCGTCCGCCTCGCCTGACAGCAGTGTTTCCACTTCGCGCTTCTGTGCGACGCGATGCAGCTTTTGCAGCGCGAGTTCCGCTTCGGCGACGACCTCGGCGTCTTTCTCCTGCTCGCCGAGTTCGATCAGTTCCAGATTGTCGGCAAACTCGCGCTCAAGTTGCTCGAACGCCGAGAGGGCGTCTTCCAGCCGCTGGCGCTGGCGCATGAGTTTTTGCGCTTTTTGCGACTGGTCCCAGAAGCCGGGAGCTTCCACCTGCCGGTTCAGCTCCGCCAGGCGTTCGCCGGTGCGCTCAGGGTCAAAGATGCCTCCTCAGCAGCTCCAGCGACTGCCTGATTGCATCGGCAATGGTCTGCGTTTCAGCCCGCATTATCGTTTCTCCATAGTTTACATGGCATTCGTGACTAAGGCCGGTCCATCGAAAATACCGCGTCGACGACCGCATAATCCATATAGCCAAGCCGTGCGATGGGCCGCAGCTTCGCGGTATCCACACGGCCATTCTTTATCGCATCGTCGTCGATATGGATACCGATGACCTCGCCGATGACCACGAGATTGCCCTCGGACCCATCAAGGCCGGGCAAGGACAACGTCTTGTAATATTTACACTCGAAGGCGGCCGGTGATTCCGCGACGCGCGGCGGTTTGACGAGATTACACGGCGCCGGCGTCAGTCCGGCGAGCGCCATTTCATCGACCTCCGGACCAACCATCGCCGAGGTCTGGTTCATCTGGTCTTTCAACTCGTAAGTCGCAAGCGAACATACGAACTCCCCCGTCGCCTCGATATTGCGCACGCTATCCTTGCGCACGCTCGATGAAAACATCACGAAAGGCGGGCGGTCCGAAACCGCATTGAAAAAGCTGTAGGGCGCGAGATTGACCACACCGTCGGGATCGAGCGAGGAAATCCAGCCGATCGGGCGCGGCGCGATCAGCGCCTTGAACGGGTCGTGGGGCAAGCCATGGTTGTTTTCACCGGTTTCGTAGAACACTCAAATGTCTCCCTTATTTTGCTGCGGCCCATGAGGTGGTAATCTCATCCAGATCGGGGCGATCGCGTTCCTCCGGCGGCTCTTGGGCTGTCCCGATATAGACGAACCCGGCGACGCGCTCACCCTCTTCCAGGGCGAGCGCTGCACAAACCTGTTGGTCATAGGCGTACCATTCGGTAATCCATTGTGCGGAAAAACCCGACGCATTGGCGGCGCTCAGCATATTCTGGCACACCGCGCCAGCGGAGAGAATCTGCTCCCATTCGGGAACGGCCGGTTTTGCGGTGATTTTTGAAATCACCGCGACGACCACCGGCGCGCGCTCGAAGCGCGCGGCTTCCACCTCCAGCCTGGCGTCACTGGCATCGGCCTCCGCCATCTTGCAGGCCCGCGCCAAAACCTCGCCGAAGGCGGCGCGCGCCTCGCCCTGGAACAGAATGAAGCGCCAGGGCACGAGCCTTTTATGGTCCGGCACCCGCGCCGCTACGCTCAGAATCCGGCGCAGTTGGCCCGCATCGGGTCCCGGCGGTCCCAGCTTGTTGGCGACGACGGAACGGCGCTCAAGAAGCAACTTCAGTGCGGTTTCGGACATGGGGCATTGCCTATCGTATTCAGGCGGCGCAAACAATGGCCCCTCACCCATCGGGCCAGCGCAGCCTTGACATCAAAACACCCCGTTTTGAAGCTATGCCCCGCCTTGATAATTTACGACTCATGCAATACCGGTTTTGGGAGAACCTTGATGTCTAAAACCGCCCTTGGCCTCGTGCTTGCGCTGTTGGGTCTTGCCGCTTCGGCCGCGGACGCGCTATCCCAGAGCGCGGCCGCGCCCTCTGGCGTAGCCGTGCCCGTCACCTTGTCGGCGCGCACGGTGGAAGGCGGCGCGATTATCAAGTCCGGGCTGGTCTGGTGGATATACAAGAACGTCAAGACCAGGGACGGAAACTATCCGCTGGTCGACACCTATCGCAGCGCGACGCCAACCGCGGCACTGCCCCCCGGGGCCTACCGGATCGCCGCGACTTACGGAAAAGTCAATCTCATCAGGGACATAGTCGTGGAGCGCGGACGCGCGCTGCAGGAAATATTCATCCTCAACGCCGGCGGCCTGAGGCTTGGCGCCGTCACCGTGAACGGAAAAACCATTCCGCCGAACTCCGTGCGCTACGATCTGTTCGCCGATGAAACCGAAACCGACCAGTTCGGCAACCGCAAACTGGTGCTGCGCGACGCACGGCCCGGTCTCGTCATCCGCCTCAACGCCGGCGCCTATCATGTGGTCTCCACCTATGGCGACGCCAATGCGGTGGTGCGCGTGGACGTGACCGTGGAGCCGGGGAAACTCACCGACGCGACGATCAATCACGTGGCGGGAAAAATTACCCTCAGGCTGGTGAACCAGCGCGGCGGCGAAGCCTTGGCCAACACACAATGGAATATCCTCACCCCGTCGGGCGACATCGTGAAGGAGAGCGCCGGCGCGCTGCCCTCGCACATTCTGGCGCCCGGCTCCTACACGGTGCTGGCCCGCCACCGGGGCAAGGATTACACCCGCGAATTTGTCGTCGAGCCTGGCGAAACTAAACAGATCGAAGTGGTGATCCAATAGGCTTCCGGGTGGGGCTTTACGTAGCGCTACTTTTCTGGAAGCGGGATAAATTCAGTGTCTCCGGGCACATATTCGCTATGGCAAACGCAGCCAGTTCACTTTGACATCGGCAAGCGTTTTGGTGGCGCTCAAATGAGCCGGAGAAATTCCGAAATATTTGCCGGGCACCACAGTGTCATTGGTAACCTCGAGATCGGCATAATAGTAGAGCATGCTGCATATGTTCGGTGCATCATCATTATGGATGGGGTCCCAGTGAAACCGGTTTGCGAGAAGCTTGCGCATGCGCCAGATGTATGACAGGGAATAACCCTGCCCCAGTCGGCTCAGGGCGTTGATACATATCTCAGCACGCTGCAATTTGGTCAATCCTGCCCGGCGGCGCACACAGACCAGGGATGAAAGAATCCGGTCAAAAAGAAATCCGAGCCTGCATTTTTTAATATTTAACGGGTGCGCGGTCCTTATAGATGTAAACAAATCGTTCAGCATCGGATCGGACAGATCGGACACAAGCCCGGCCGGCATCAGCGATAACTCGCCCGGCTCAAGACTGTCGATCTCATCGCGCCGCAGCACGACATCCTGTCCGCCGAGCGGTCGAATCGTTGAGTACAATCCGCTGCTCGACATAGGCCGCGACCACTTGGCCAAGGGTCTTACGTTCAAACGTCTCATGCCGATCCTTCGCAACGGCGACGACGGCGACATTACCGAGGCGCTTCAGCTATTCGAAGAAATGGAGCGCGAGGACGCACGGCTGTTCGCCGTCGCCAGCACGCGCCGCCTCGCCCTTACCGGCCTGGATTGGAAGATCGAGAGCGCGGCCGAGGTCCGCAGCGACATCGAGGACAAGAAACTCGCCGAGGATGCAGCGGCGTTCGTACGCGAGCGGTTCGAGGACATACGCGGATTGGACTGCGCGCTTGAGCACCTGGCTACGGGGATCGGCCCCAACCTCGCCGTGCTTGAGGCCGTGTGGGAGTCGGGCGAGATCGCCGAGCTCGTGCCGGTTCCGCCGTGGCGCTTGACGATGGACCTCCGCAAGTCGACGGACATCCGTGTCATTACGATAGAGGAGCGCTTCGGCATCGTGGCCGAGGCTCCTAAGTTCA
>JADFHH010000123.1 GCA_022567275.1 Pseudomonadota bacterium
GGGCTTGATGGCGAGGGCCTTGCGGTAGCTGGCGAGGGTCTCGTCCAGACGCCCCAATTCCATGAGTGTAATGCCAATGTTGTTATGCGCCCTGGCGTAATCGGGATTGATGGCGAGGGCCTTGCGGTAGCTGGCGAGGGCTTCGTTCGGACGCCCTAATTCCTGGAGAGCACTGCCAAGGTTGTAGTGCGAGTCGGCGTGATCGGGATTGATGGCGAGGGCCTTGTTGTAACTGGCGGCAGCCTCGTCCGGACGCCCCAATTCCAGCAGTGCATTGCCAAGATTGCTGTGCGCCATGGCATGATCGGGATCGATGGCGAGGGCCTTGTGGCAGCTGGCGAGGACTTCGTCCCACCGTCCCAATTGCTGGAGTGCACTGCCAAGATTGCAGTGCGCCTCGGCGTAATCCGGTTCGATGGCAAGGGCCTTCGAGATCAATTCCACGGCAAGGGTATTGTTACCCCCTTGATGGGCGATCAAACCAAGCATATGCAAGGCGGCGGGCTGATCGGGGTCGGCTTGCAATATTTGCCGATAGAGGCTCTCCGCCTGCGCCAGACGGCCCGCATTGTGATGCTGCGCGGCGAGATCCATGGCTTGCGGATTCGTTGGATTTTGTTGCCCGGAGAAGTGTTTCGCCGCCTGGCGGCGCTGCGCCTTGCTGGCCATTTTCTGCTGCCGGCGTCTTTCTGCCCTGTTCATCCTGCATTCCCCGCGCGCGGGGGTGTAGATTGGGATGCGCGCGTTTTTCAGGCGATTGCGATATGGACATTTAGCACGATTTCCGCCGCCCCAACAATCAGGGTCTTGAGCTATCTCTTTTTCCGGACGGCTTTTTTTCTGTGCCTGCGGTGCTTGCGGACCCGGCGGCGCTTGCCGCAGACGCTCGCGCGTAAATCGGGCGCGCCTTCGGTGAGCGAGGCCTGGATTGTCAGCTTGTCGATATTACGGGCGAACAGGGCGCGCCAGTCATAACGCGTAAATCCATAATCCAGAAGCCGCACCGCGCGCGCGTTGCGTTCTCTGCCCGACCTGCCGCCCAGCACCACGGCAACCAGCTTGCGGCCGTCCCGGGTGGCGCTGGCGACCATATTGAAGCCGGACGCGCACACAAATCCTGTCTTCATGCCATCCGTGCCATCGTAGCTGCGCAGGAGCTTGTTGTAATTGCGCATGCGGCGCCTGCCGATTTTGATAGAGCGCACGGCGAAAAAATGAGCGTATTCGGGAAACTCCCTGATCAGCGCGCGCGCCAGATAGCCCATATCCCGGGCTGTGGTGATCTGCCGGTCATCGGGCAGACCGTTCGGGTTTACAAACCGCGATTGGCGCATGCCGAGCCGCCTGGCGGTTTCGTTCATGCGCCTGATGAAGGCCGGCTCGGAGCCGGCAACCGCTTCGGCCAGCATGACGGCGACGTCATTGGCCGATTTGACCAGCAGGGCCTTGATGGCGAGCTCGACGCGCATGGAAGCGCCGACGGGCAAGCCGATCTTGCTCGGCGGCTCGGCATTCGCGTTTGCCGAGGTGACAATCTTCGTGTCGAGCTTGAGCTTGCCCGCGCGCAACGCCTCGAAGGTCAGATAGACGGTCATGAGTTTTGTGAGCGAGGCGGGATGCCACAGCGCATCCAAATCCTCGGAATAGAGGATGGTCCCCTTATAGGGGTCGAAAACAAGCGCCGGACCGGCAACGAGCCGCGCAGGGCTCAGCAGTATCAGCGCGAGCAGGACCGAACCAAACACTCGTAGAAACATGGCTGCATCCCCTCTTCGCCACACGCTGCCATGGCCGTTGGTGCCCCAGGCCGGACTCGAACCAGCACGCCCTTGCGGACAACAGATTTTGAGACAGTTATATACCAGTCATATAGAGACACATGCTGTAACATAACTCGTTGACATTACTTAAAATATTCCTATTGCAATGAACATGGTGCAACATGGTAACACACCACAGCACTCGACTTTTTGTTACCCATGTGTTACCCAAATCCATGCTCACTGACGTTTCCATACGCAACTTAAAGCCCAAAAAAGCACGGTTTGAGATCTGGGACGAGAAATTGCCGAGCTTTGGTGTACGTGTCAATCCTACCGGCACCAAGACTTTTGTGCTCCTATACCGTCTCAACAGGCACCTGAAGCGTTATACGATAGGCCGCTACCCGATATTGACCGTCAGGGAAGCCCGTCTGGAGGCGCAACGCATACTCCGTGATGTGGCCCACTAGGGGAAAATCTTACGCGCCCTAGCAAGTCGCCCTTGTTCCTTCAGACCATTGATATGTTCGTGGAACTGCATTGCAACCGCCAGAATAGTGAGCGCACCACCAAGGGAACCAAACGTCTCCTTATCAACAATTTCGCACCGCGTCTTGGTCGAGTGCCGCTCAACGATATCACACCCCAACAAATCACCGACATTCTGGACAAAATGGCCGACACCCCAAGCGAGGCAAATCACTCTTTCGCCGCCATCCGCAAATTTTTCAATTGGTGCTGTCAGAGGCACCTCATCACCGCCTCCCCATGCTCGATGATGACAATGCCTTATCGCACCCGCTCCCGAAGCCGTGTGCTCGCAGATGACGAGCTTCTAGTCCCCCGAACCACTTAAAATGTGTTGCAAGTTTTTCATCATAGTGATTCTCTCCTTATCGGTGCAACTGACAGGAGAGGATTCGCCATGTCGAGGAAAAAGTGGGTGGTTGAACTGAGCCGGGAGGAGCGGGATGATCTGAGCGGCCTTATCAACAAGGGCAAGGCCGCGGCAAGGACGATCCTGAAAGCGCGCATTCTTCTCAAGACCGATGAGGGGCCGCCTGGCGGGGGCTGGACGGATGAACGCATCGCCGAGGCGCTTGAGACCAATGTGACCCAGATAGCCCGGGTGCGCCGTAAACTGGTGGAACAAGGCATGGCGGCGGCGTTCACCCGCAAAGTGCGCCGAACTCCGCCGCGAAAGCCGATTTTCGACGGCGAGGCCGAGGCGCGGCTGATCGCACTTGCCTGCTCCAAGCCGCCGGAGGGTTATGCGCGCTGGTCGATACGGCTTCTGGCGGAAAGGGTTGCCGGGATGGAGATCGTCGAGAGCGCCCACTTCAACACGGTCGGACGGGCGCTAAAAAAAACGCGCTCAAACCGCATCTGAAAAAATACTGGGTCATTGCTCCCAAATCGAACGCCGCTTTCGTGGCCGGCATGGAGGATGTGCTGGAGGTTTACACCCGGCCGTTCGACCCTGAACGCCCGCTCGTCTGTCTGGATGAAATCTCAAAACAACTCACGGCCGAAACCCGGAAACCCGGTGGCGATGGCGCCGGACAGGCCCGCCCGTTACGACTATGAATACAGGCGCAATAGCCTGCCCCGGACCCGATCCGGGGGCACAGCCAACATGTTCATGGCTTTCGCCCCGCTTCAGGGCTGGCGGCATGTCGAGGTTACAAAGCGGCGCACCGCTATCGATTACGCGCATGTTCTGAAAGAAACTGGCGGATGAGCATTTTGCCCGGGCCGAACGGATTGTCCTCGTTCAGGACAATCTCAACACGCACAGACCGGCCTCGCTTTATGAAGCCTTCGAGCCCGCCGAGGCGCGCCGTCTCACCCGGCGTTTCGAATGGCATTACACGCCAAAGCACGGCAGTTGGCTCAATATGGCCGAATCCGAACTCTCCGTGCTCGGCGGCCAGTGCCTCGACCGGCGCATTCCGGACGAGAAAACGCTCCGCCGAGAAGTGACGGCCTGGCTTGCGCGCCGCAATGAACACAACGCCAAGGCAGACTGGCAGTTCACCACAACCGATGCGCGCATCAAGCTGAAAAGCCTATACCCGGCAATTTAAGTGATTCGGGGGACTAGTTGAACAGCGCCTGAGCTTTCGTCTCGTCCAGCTCGCCGATGTCCAAATCCGCGGGCGTTGCGAAGGCGCTGGCTTCGACTTCACCGGCTAAAGGCGGGTTTTGCGGAGCGGCAGGCTCACTGGCTTCGCCCTCAATGGTCTTGCCGGCATCCTTGTCAAAGTCGATCACCAGATCGACCTGGCTTTGATCGATGCCTTCGCCCTTGCGCGGCGGGCCATTCAGGAAATGGGATTTTGCTTTTTCCGCCTCGGGCGTGCGGTCGCGCGCATCGGGATCGTCCAGCCCCCAGATATCGATCATGGCCAGAACGCGGTTTTCCAGGAAGCGTAATGTCTGCACCACCTTGGCGATGCGCTGGCCGGTCAAATCCTGAAATGAACACGCGACGTAGATATCCGTGGCGTGCGCATCGAGCTTGTCGCAACTCTCCTTGCACTCACCTTTTTCACGCATCAGCCAGGCGGTTTCCTGGATGTCTTCCGCTGCTGTTAGAATGTCCGAGGTGGCTTTTTCCGTGGCCTCGACAATGGCGTCCAGCTCTTCGGTCGCGCTTATGAACTTGCAGTCATCACCTTCGGCGGAGCGCATCGCCGTGATTTCGCTACGGGTTTTCGAGATGGCTTCCGCCATTTCAAGCAAATCGCGGCGGACATGGTTTTTTTGCGCATCTTCGCGCGGCCGCAGGACGCTGGTTTCGAGTTTTGCGATGGCGTCGATCAGCATGCGCGTGTCGGCGCTGCGGTTCTGGCGGGTATATTCCGCTAAAAACCAGCGGCCGCGCGCGCTTTGCAACAGCGCGGCTTCAATCGATTGATAGTCTGATTCGTGGAGTTGGCTCGGCGCCTTGGAAGTGCTCATGGATTCAATCCGTTGCGGCCGCTAAGGTCTGTCAAGGCTGAATAAATATATGTGATCCCATATCCTTGAGAATATTTAGCCACGGAAATGTTAGGGAATGGTAAGCGCGAGATGATTTCCCAATCCAGGCAAGCTCGCCCAGGGCCGGGTTTCGCCGTGCGCTTGTCCCTGTTTTATGGCGCGATCTTCCTGCTCATTGGCTTTCATCTGCCCTATTTTCCGGTCTGGCTGGCCTGGCGCGGGCTTTCGCCGGGAGAAATTGCCATTGTCCTGTCGGCGCCGCTGGCCGTCCGGATCGTCATCACGCCGGTTATCTCGTTCGCCGCCGACCGGGCCGGGGACCGGCGGCGGGTGCTGATTTTGCTTGCCTGGGGCGCATTGGCCGTCCTGTCTCTGTTCACGCTCGCCAGCGGTTTTTTCGCCATTCTCGCCATCGCCATTCTCGCCGCACTGTTCTGGACCAGCGTCATGCCGGTCACCGAGGCGATTGCCATGGATGGCGTGCGCCGGTCGGGCCATGACTATGGCCGGATGCGGCTGTGGGGATCGCTGAGCTTCATCGCCGCCAGTTTCGCCGGTGGTATCTCTCTTCAGAGTTTTGGCGCGTCAGCCGTGCTCTGGCTGATGATCGCGGCGGCGGGCTGTGTTGTCGTTGCGGCATATTTATTGCCCAGGCCGGTTGGAAAGGGACGCCTCAGGGAAGCGACTTCAGCGCCGAAAATCCGTGTGAAGGACGCCGTTGCTCTGGTGCGCCAGCCGCTGTTTCTGGTGTTTCTCGCGGCGGCCAGCCTGGTGCAGGCCTCGCATGGCGTCTATTACGCATTCGGCACCATACATTGGCAGTCCCTGAACATTTCACCGGGCATCATCGGTCTGCTGTGGGCGGTTGGCGTGATCGCCGAGATACTTCTTTTCATGTTTTCGCGCCGCGCCGTGGCCGCGATCGGCACGGTCAACCTGATAGTCCTGGCCGCGCTCGCCGGCATTTTACGCTGGACCATTACCGCCTTCTCGCCGCCGCTCTGGGTGCTTTTCCCTATCCAGGTGCTGCACGCGCTGACCTTTGGCGCTGCGCATCTGGGCGCGGTTCATTTTATCTCTGAAGCCATCCCGGAAAAATATTCGGCAACGGCGCAGGGGCTTTACGCCGCCTGTGCGGCGGGCA